>NZ_JADACK010000006.1:0-76740 GCF_015673035.1 Serratia sp. Res13-Sevr-LER1-36-b
ACTGACGCTAGCTTTGACCACCACACGCGCAGGCCAGCTCAACATAATCCCCAAAGCGGCCATCGTCGCCACCGCCATGATGATCACAAATGGCATCGAGGTGGTATGAAAACCGGTCTGCAACGCTATACCGCTAAAAACAGGCCCCAATGCCAACCCGGCAGTAAAGGACAGGGTAGCAATTAGCGCCGCCTGCTTGCCACCGTCCGCAGGGCCAAAACGGACCAACGCAATATTTGCCGCACCGGTCAACGCCCCCGTGCCTACCCCGGCCAGCAAGCGAGCCATCAACATCAGGGAAAATGAATCGGCCAGGGCAAAAAGCAATGCTCCCAGCAATACCACCAGCAGTGCCGGGACGATCATGCTGCGTAAATCTTTCACCTTGCCAGCCAGGTTGCCCACAGCGAACAGGGAAATCAGTACCCCAGCGGCATAAGCCCCGTAGATCAGGGTCAGGTTGACCGAGGTCAGTGCCAGTTGCTGTTGGTACAAGGGATAAAGCGGCGTTGGCGCACTGCTGTTGAGCAGTGCCGACATCAATGCCAGAGCCAGAAATAGCACAATGGCACCAGGCGAGGAGGTCGTATTGGCTCGCGCGGTTTTATCAACGGCTACACCGTCGGACATGATTTTCTCCCTAAATACGCAGGCAAATCACCTCACCCGCAAAATATCAGGCGCTCATCATAGCGTTCAGAGCAAACCGCCAAAACCACCAACAATGCAGCACTATGATGCATTGTTGCAGGTGGCCAGAGCGGCAAAATCACACCGAAGCCGTGGCTACCTTTTTCGCAGGTGTACGGCGCAAAATGGCTAACGCTCCGGAAAGGATGATCAGCACCATGCCCGCCGCGGCGATAAACGACAGGGTCTGGGCAAAAATCAGGTAGCCGAGCAGCGTGGAGAAAATGATCGTACTGTAGGAAAGAATGCCGACGGTGACCGCATTGCCACCGCCATAGGCGCGGGTCATGGTGATCTGCCCCAGGCTGCCGAATACACCGATAGCGCAGACGTACAGCAGGCTGGTCGCATCCAACGCCGCGAATCCGACAATCGAACTCATCACCACGCCGAACAAGGTACCGACCAGCGAGAAGTAAAACACCACACGCAGTTCAGGCTCCCCGGTACGCACCAGTTTGCCGACGTTGAAATAGGCCAGCGCCGTCAGCAATCCAGACAGCAGGCCAATCAAGGTGGCGGTATATTCCCCGTTCGGTACATCTGGACGCAACAGGATCAGGATGCCCACAAAGCCCAGCAGCACCGAGAACAGCAACCTGCCGGTCAGTTGGCCTCTGGCCGTGACGAAGGTGATCACCGATTGGAAAATCGGATTGGTATAGCCCAGCGTGGTTGCGGTGGCGATAGGCAGATGGATCAGCGCATAGAAGCCGCAATACATGGCCGCATTGCCAATCGCGGCGCGCTTCATGTGCAAGCCAAGATGGCGGGTACGAAAACCGATATTTTTGATTTTTATCAGCGCCGCCACGATGGCCACGTTGATCAATGAACGGTAAAAAATAATATCGAAGAAACCGACCTTGGCCGAAGCCAGTTTGATGCAGGCCCCCATCAGCGCGAAGAACACGCTGGCAGCGACCATCCATAAAGCAACCATGATTTCCCCAGAATGCAGCCCTGCCGGGCTGCAGATAATCTCTTACGCGGCGGTTTTCACCGTTGGCAATTTGCTAGCGGCACTGACCAAGAATACCAGCATTTTTGCGCAAAATGGATTGCCTGCTACAAATAAGCTTGCTCCACAACCTCACGCAGATGCATTTACTTATCGCTTCCCAGATAATAACTGTCTCTGCCGCCGCTGGCGGTCAAAATAAATCGGATGCCACCAAGGACACTGCACAATGAATTGGGATGATGCACGCTTCTTCCTGGCGGTGGCACGCTGCGGTACATTACGCAAGGCTGCCCATGAGCTTCACGTCGATCAAGCTACCGTTGGGCGGCGGATCACCGCTTTCGAACAGGCGTTGGGTTCAAAGCTGTTTATTCGCACGCCAAAATCCTTCTCCCTCAGCCCGCTGGGTGAAGCCATGCTGGCAGAAGTGCTGGCGATGGAAAATGCGGTTCAGGCTATCGCCCGTAAAGCCAGCAGCGGCGATCAAAGCCTGGCGGGTGAAGTGCGCATCGCCACCACCGATACCTTGGCCGAGGCCTTTGTGATCCCGGCGCTGAAACGGCTGCGCGAGAAATACCCACAGATCACCATCACGCTACTGACGGCACTCAATATCTCCGACATCTCCTATCGCGGGGCAGATCTGGCTATCCGTGGTGCTCGCCCTGAATCTGATGAACTGGTCATCAAACGTCTGGCAACTATCGAGATGGGGTTATATGCCACGCAGGGCTATCTGGCTCAACACGGAACGCCAAGTAAAGGCGACTACCTGCGCGGCCACGATTTGCTGATGTTCCCACGCGACCTGGTGCCGCGCCATTGGGAAAACTTCGGCGGCGAAGCGCTAAATGAGCCAAATGTGGTGCTGCAATGCAACTCACAGCTGTTACTGCGTTCGGCAACGCGCAACGGGTTAGGCATCGGCCTGCTCTCTTGCTTCCTGGCCGATAGCGATCCCGATCTGGTGCGTATCCTCCCGGAGAATCAGGACTGGGTAGATATCTGGCTGGTGTTACATCCGGATTTGCAACACGCGGCAAGAATACGCGCGGTAGTTCAAGAACTGGAAGACTCGTTTAACAGCGTCTAACCCACAAAAAACAAGGGCCGCCATTTGGCGACCCTTGTTGTCTAGCTCGAGATCAATCAGAACATCGGCTGTGCCATCTGCACCAGCGTGATCAGCGGCTGCGGGTAGATACCCAGCAACAGCACCAACGCGGCAGAGATCAGCACCACCACACCACCGGCGGTCAACGCCCAGTTGTTTGGCGTATCACGAACCAGCGTTTCCGGCGCACTGAGGAACAGGCTGACGGTCACACGCAGGTAGTAGTACAAGCCGATAGCACTACCCAGCACTACGGCACCGGTCAACCACCACAGGTGAGCACTGACGCCCATCGCAATCACGAAGAACTTACCGATAAAGCCCAGCGTCATCGGGATACCGGCCAGGGACAACATCATCACCGTCATCACCGCTGACAGGATTGGCTTGTGCCAGAACAGGCCGCGATAGGAGAACAGCGAGTCGGCGTCCGGGCCACGGTACGGGCTGGACATCAGGCTAACCACACCGAAGGCACCCAGGCTGCTGAACAGGTAACCGGCCAGATAAACCCCGGCGGTTTCCAGCGACAGCTGGTGGGTTTGCACCGCAACCAGCGCCACCAACAGATAACCCAAGTGAGCGATCGAGGAGTAACCCAGCAGTCGCTTGATGTTGGTCTGGCTGATCGCCATCAGGTTACCGAACAGGATCGAGCAGACGGCGATGATAGACAACACCATCCGCAGCGCTTCGTTGTCTGCAGCCGGTGCGTACAGGAACAGACGCATCACAACGGCGAAGATCGCAATCTTGCTGGCGGTAGCCAGGAAGGTTGAGACCGGCGCTGGCGCCCCTTGATACACATCCGGCGTCCACAGCTGGAAAGGTACCAGGGAGAGTTTGAAGCCCAGACCGACGATCATCATGCCCATGCCTGCCAGGATCAGCGGCTGATGCATCATGTTCTCCTGCATGCTCTTGCCCAGGCCTGCCAGTGACAGATCACCGGATTCGGCATACAGCAGCGCCATGCCGAACAGCAGGAAGCTAGAGGCCGCCGCAGACAGCACCATGTACTTGATGGCCGCTTCCAGCGAACGCTTCTGGCGATAGGCGTAACCTATCAGACCAAACAGCGGCAGCGAGATCAGCTCAATACCCAGGAACAGTGAAGCCAGGTGGTTGGCGCTCGCCAGCAGAATGCCACCCATGGTAGCAATCAGCACCAGCAGGTAGAACTCTTCGCGGTTATCCGGGTAACCCACCAGCCATGGATAGGCGAAGGTACAGGTTGCCAGACTAGCCAGCACCACCAACCCGGTATAGAACATCGAGTAACCGTCAACCCGCACCAGCGGGGTGACGTCCATTGGGCCTACCTGGCCAACAAAGTAGAGTGAAAGCAGCGCCAGGTTAAGACCGATCACTGTCAGGGTGGCGTTGATAAAGTGGTCGCGTCGCCACGCAATGCACAGCATCACAACCACCACCGTCAATCCGACGATCAACAGCGGTAACAGTGCGATCAGTTGTTGAGGAGTTATTGTCATGGCGAATTACGGCCTTGTTGTTGAAATTGCTGAAACTGACGGACCAAACCAGTGTTGCACGTTGCTCATCGCCGCACTTGAGGTATCGAGGATTGGCTGAGGATAAACACCCAGCAGCACCAGCAGTACCACCAACAGCAGAATGATAAACAGTTCACGTGCGGTCATGCCCGGCAACGGTTGATCAGATTTCGGGGTGCCGTAGTAGGCACGCTGCATCATGATCAACGAGTAAACCGAAGCAAACACCAGACCGAAGGTAGAAATCACGGTGATCACTGGTACAACCTGGAAGCTGCCGAACAGGATCATGAATTCACCGACGAAGTTACCGGTACCCGGCATCCCCAGGGTTGCCACCGCGAAGAACAGCGACAGCGCAGGAAGATACTTGATACGTCCCCACAGGCCGCCCATCTGACGCATATCGCGAGTATGCAGACGTTCGTACAACTGGCCACAGATGATGAACATACCGGCGGCAGACAAGCCGTGGGCGATCATCTGGATCACTGCGCCCTGGTAAGCCAGCTGGCTACCGGTGTAGATGGCGATCAGTACGAAGCCCATATGGGAAACGGAGGTGTAGGCAATCAGACGTTTGATGTCGGTCTGCGCGAACGCCATCCAGGCACCGTAGAAGATACCAATCACACCCAGCCACATGGCGATAGGGGCAAACTCGGCGGACGCGTTCGGGAACAGCGGCAGGCTGAAACGCAGCAGGCCGTAGGCCGCCGTCTTCAGCAAGATCCCCGCCAGGTCGACAGAACCCGCCGTTGGTGCCTGGCTATGCGCATCTGGCAACCAGCCGTGCAATGGCACCACCGGCATTTTCACCGCAAACGCGATGAAGAAGCCCAGCATCAACAGGTATTCAACGTTGTGCGACATCGGGGTTTTCAGCAGATCTTCATAGTTGAAGGTCCACACGCCGGTCGCATTGTAGTGCACAAATACCAGGCCCATGATCGCAATCAACATCACCAGACCGCTGGCCTGGGTATAGATGAAGAACTTGGTTGCTGCGGTGATACGGGTTTTACCATCCGATGCTTTATGACCCCACAAGGCGATCAGGAAGTACATCGGCACCAGCATCATTTCCCAGAAGAAGAAGAACAGGAACAGGTCGATGGCCAGGAACACGCCGATCACGCCGCCCAGGATCCACAACAGGTTCAGGTGGAAGAAGCCCTGATACTTCTGGATTTCACGCCAGGAACAGAGGATCGCCAGCACGCCCAGGAAACCGGTCAGCACCACCATCAGCAGTGACAGGCCGTCCAGCGCCAGGTGAATGCTGATGCCAAAGCGCGGGATCCACGGCAACATAAACTCAGACTGCCACTGCGGCACGCCCTGCGGTTTTATCAACGAATAGCCCCCCTGCAACCACAGTTGCAGAGAAAGCGCCAACGTCAGCCCCATTGCGATCAACGCTATCCAGCGCGGCGCCTTAGTACCGAAACGCTCGCACTGCCAGCACAGCAGACCGCCGATAAAGGGGATAAGAATTAGCCAAGGTAATAGCATGGCGTTTTGTGTCCCTTATATGAATAATCTAAAAAACTTGTATCGGGCCCTTGTTCGACAAGGGCCGAACCCAAAATGCGTCTGTTTAAATTATTCAGTTAAACCAAAATCAACAGAGCCAGTACCAGCACTGCACCCACACCCATAGACGCGATATACCAGCGGATCTGACCGTTCTCACTCACCGTCAGGCCACGGTTCCCCCAGCGGGAGAACAGCGCAGGCAGATTCATCAGCGAGTTCAGCGGATCGCTTTGCAGCAGCTTGGCGATGCCCAGGTATGGCTTGACGAACACTTTGTCATACAGCCAGTCGAAGCCCCAGGCATGGAACCACCAGGTCGAGAAGAAACGACCCGGAGCGCTGTTCGCGATGCTGTTTACCAGGCGACGTTGGCCCAGCCACAGCGCAGCTGCCAGCAGGATCCCGACGATAGCGACCACGCCAGAGGCGATCTCCAACGTCAGAACGCTGCCGTGTGCCAGTTCAGTGGTTTCCGGTAGTACACCTTGCAACGGCGGCACAATCATCGCGCCGACGAAGGTGGACAGCACCATCAGAACCAACAGTGGCAGGTGGTGAGTAATACCTTTGCCCGCATGCGCTTTGATTTTCTCTTCGCCGTGGAACACGATGAAGATCATGCGGAAGGTATACAGTGAGGTCATGAATGCACCAATCAGACCGGCAATCATCAGGTTGAAGTGGCCGTTCGCCATGGCGCCCGCCAGGATTTCATCCTTACTGAAGAAGCCAGCGGTGACGATAGGCAGAGCAGACAGCGCCGCGCCCCCCACCAGGAAGCATACATAGACCAGCGGAATGCTCTTGCGCAGGCCACCCATCTTGAAGATGTTCTGCTCATGATGACAGGCCAGGATCACCGAACCGGAGGACAGGAACAGCAGCGCCTTGAAGAACGCGTGAGTCATCAGGTGGAAGATGGCCGCATCCCATGCCTGCACACCCAGCGCCAGGAACATGTAGCCAATCTGGCTCATGGTGGAATAGGCAAGCACGCGTTTGATGTCGGTCTGCACCAGCGCGGCAAAGCCCGCCAGCAGCAGCGTAACGCCACCAATGATGCCGACCAGATTCAGCACTTCCGGCGTCATCAGGAACAGGCCGTGCATACGAGCAATCAGGTAGACACCTGCGGTAACCATGGTTGCCGCGTGGATCAATGCAGACACCGGGGTTGGACCCGCCATCGCATCTGCCAGCCAGGTTTGCAACGGCAGCTGAGCCGATTTACCCACTGCGCCACCCAGTAACATCAGGGTTGCCCAGGTCAATGCCGTATCGCCAACCGCCAGTTTCTGCGGTGCCAGCACCATCAGTTCACGGATGTTCAGCGTACCCAGCTCGTGGTACAGGATGAACAGCGCAATGGCCAGGAACACGTCGCCCACGCGGGTAACGATGAAGGCTTTCATGGCCGCCGCGCCGTTGGCCGGATCTTTGTAGTAGAAGCCGATCAACAGGTAGCTGCACAGGCCCACGCCTTCCCAACCCAGGTACATCAGCAGCAGGTTGTCTGCCAGTACCAATATCACCATGCTGGCGATAAACAGGTTGGTGTAAGCGAAGAAGCGGGAGTAGCCCTCTTCACCACGCATGTACCAGGAAGCATACATGTGGATCAGGAAGCCAACGCCGGTGACTACCGACAGCATGGTCAGTGACAGGCCGTCCAGCACCAGGGTAACGCCGACGTTGAAGTCGCCAACGCTCATCCAGTTCCACAGGCTTTGCTCATACAGCTGCACGCCAGCGGCCCGTTGGCCCAGGAAATCAATCGCCACATACACCGTGACCAGTGCCGCCAGGCCAATCGACCCTACGCCAACGGTAGCCGCGGTGTTTTCAGACCAGCGACCACGGGAAAATGCCAACAGCAGGAACCCGATCAGCGGTAGCAGAATAGTTAAATATAATAGGTTCATCCGCGCATCTCACTGACAGTGTCAATATCCAGGGTATGCCGACGACGGTAGAGCTGTAGCAGCAACGCCAGGCCGATACTGGCCTCGGCTGCCGCCAGACTGATGGCCAGGATGTACATCACCTGCCCGTCTGTCTGGCCCCAATAGCTACCCGCCACGATAAACGCCAACGCCGCAGCGTTGATCATCACTTCCAGACTGATCAGCATAAACAGCAGGTTACGGCGTAACATCAAGCCGGTCAGCCCCAGGACGAACAGGATCGCCGCCAGGATCAGCCCATGTTGAAGAGGGATCATGCTTGGTCCTCCGATTTTCTTTTCGCCATTTCGCTGCTTGCCGGGGTATTGCTGAACACTTCACCCGGTTTGTGCTCACGACCAATGTGGAAGGCAACGACCAGGCCCGCCAACAGCAGCATTGAAGCCAGCTCAACCGCCAGCACGTAAGGACCAAACAGGCTGATCCCGACCGCTTTGGCGTCCACCATCTCACCGGTGATGCCCTGATCGGACACGCTGCGGATCGCCACAATCAGCACCACCAGCAAGATCAGTGACAGCAGACCAGGACCAATCCAGACGGCAGGTTTCAGCCAGTCGCGCTCTTGCTGCTGCACCGCGTTACCGAGGTTGAGCATCATGACCACGAACACGAACAGCACCATAATGGCACCGGCGTAGACGATGATTTCCAGAGCACCTGCAAAGTAGGCACCCAGTGAGAAAAAGACTGCCGAGATCGCCAGTAAAGAAACGATCAGATACAGCAGCGCATGCACAGGATTGGTATGCGAGATGACGCGAATGGTCGCGATAATCGCAATGAACCCTGCCAGATAAAAGGCAATTTCCATGCTTGCTGGCTCCTTAAGGCAACAGACCTTTGACGTCGATCGGTTTGGCTTCGTTTTCGGCTTCGCCTTTGGCTTTGCCGTCAATCGCCATACCGGCCATCCGGTAGAAGTTATATTCCGGATATTTACCCGGCCCCGAGATCAACAGATCTTCTTTTTCGTACACCAGATCCTGGCGCTTGAACTCACCCATTTCGAAATCCGGCGTCAGCTGGATCGCGGTGGTTGGGCAAGCTTCTTCGCACAGACCGCAGAAAATGCAGCGTGAGAAGTTGATGCGGAAAAACTCCGGATACCAACGGCCATCTTTCTGCTCTGCTTTTTGCAGGGAGATACAGCCAACCGGGCAGGCAACCGCACACAGGTTACAGGCCACGCAGCGCTCTTCACCGTCCGGATCGCGCGTCAGCACGATGCGGCCACGATAGCGCGGCGGCAGGTAAACCGGTTCTTCCGGATACATCTGGGTTTCGCGTTTGGCGAAGGCGTGCAGGCCAATCATCCAAAGGCTGCGCACCTGGGTGCCGAAACCAACCACTAACTCTTTCAATGTCATGGTTTATTCACCCCTTATTGAGCGTTGTACAAAATGACCGCGGCGGTTGCCAGCAGGTTCAGCAGCGTCAACGGCAGGCAAATCTTCCAGCCGAATGACATCACCTGGTCATAACGCGGACGCGGCAACGAAGCACGGATCAGAATGAACATCACCATGAAGAAGGCCGTTTTCAGTGCGAACCAGATGAATGGCGGCAGGAATGGACCCTGCCAACCGCCGAAGAACAACGTCACAATCAGGGCGGACACGGTCACGATACCGATGTATTCCCCCACGAAGAACAGACCGAATTTCATACCGGAATATTCAATGTGGTAACCGTCGGCCAGTTCCTGCTCGGCTTCCGGCTGGTCAAATGGGTGGCGGTGACATACCGCCACACCGGCAATCGCAAAGGTAATGAAACCAAAGAATTGCGGAATGACGTTCCAGATGTGCGCCTGTGACTCAACAATCGCCTGCATGTTGAACGAGTCGGCTTGCGCCACCACGCCCAGCACAGACAGGCCGAGGAACACTTCGTAGCTCAGGGTTTGTGCCGAAGCACGCATCGCCCCTAACAGCGAGTATTTGTTGTTACTGGACCAGCCAGCGAACAGCACGGCATACACCGCCAGGCCAGCCATCATCAGGAAGAACAGAATACCGATGTTGAGATCGGCCACCGACCAGGTCGGGCTGACCGGCACGATGGCAAAGGCCAACAGCAGCGAGGTAAAGGCAATCACCGGGGCCAGCGTAAAGATCATGCGGTCGGCGAAGGTCGGAACCCAGTCTTCTTTGAAGAACATTTTGATCATGTCGGCGACCAGCTGCAGCGAACCGCCCCAGCCGACACGGTTTGGTCCGTAACGGTTCTGGAACAGCCCCAGCAGACGGCGTTCGCCGAAGCTCATAAACGCCCCGCAGGTGACCACGACCAACAGGATCACCACCGCTTTCAACACGGCGATCAGGATGTCGATCACCTCAGGTGTCAACCAGCTCATAGTGCCGCCTCCCGCAGATTTTCAACCTTCGCACCCACCAGTACCGGCGGGATCCCTGGCAAGCCGAGTGGCAAACCAACCTGGCCTTGGCTCAGGGTTTCACTCAGGCGTACCGGCAAACGCAGAGTTTGACCGGCACAGCTGAACTCGACCCAGGCACCGGCATTGACACCAAGCTGCGCGGCATCGGCAACGTTGATCATCACGTAGGCCTGAGGCATACGCTGCTGGATCACTTCGGAACGCTGTGACATTTCGTCACTGCCAAACAGGTGGTAATACGGCGCAACACGCCAGCCTTCGGCTTTAAACGCCGTAGGGATAGCGGTGAAGTAACCGAGGTTGCCCTCCCCTGCTTCGATCAGGCGGATACCCGGATCGCCATGACGCAGTTTGCCACCCACTTCGGCCTGGAACTTGTTCCATGCCTGCGGTGAGTTCCAACCTGGAGCCCAGGCAAATGGGATCTGCTGACGGTCAGCCAGTGGGCTGTTGTTCCCTTCCATCGAGAAGGCGAACATGGTGTCTTTATCCTGCGGCTGACGCGGTTCATGCACGCTGATATCGGCACGCATCGCGGTGCGGCCACTGTAGCGGTGCGGTGAACGGGCCAGTTTCTGACCACGGATGCGGAAGGTCGCATCTGGTGCAGCTTCGACAATACCTTGTAACTGCGGCAATGCGCTCACGCAGGCGGCAATCACGTCATCTAGCTGAGTCCAGTCAACATGGCGGCTGGTGTAGGTGGAGTGCAGCGAGTGCATCCAACGCCAGCTTTCCAACATCACGCTGTAGATATTTTTCTTGGCATCATCGTAATAAGCCGGGTCGTAGACCTGGAAGAAGCGCTGAGCACGGCCTTCCTGGCTGACCAAGGTCCCATCGCTCTCTGCAAAACTGGCCGCAGACAGGATCAGGTTGGCTTTATCCATGATGGCGGTGCGCTGGTGATCGGCAACGATCAGGTTACTGATCTTGGCCAATGCGGCATCCACTTTGGCCGCCGGGGCGTGACGATAGAGATCGTTTTCCATCACGATGGCGGTATCAGCGGCACCACTTTCCAGTTGCACCAGTGCCTCGTCCAGCGAGCCACCACCAATCATCGCCAAGCCCATGCTGTTGGCGGCGGCTGCGACGAAGGTGATACCAACATTGGCACCGCGACCTTTCAACGCCTTGGCAATGTTGGCCGCAGCTTCAATGATCGCTTCACTACCCGCATTGCTGCCGGTAATGATCAATGGCTTCTGCGCACCGGCCAGGGCCTGTACGATCACATCAATTTTCTTGTTCAGGTCTTCGGCCAGATCGGTCACCGCGGGAGCGGAATCATCCAGCGCGTGGGCAATGGCGAAGCCTAAACGGGCTTGATCATCCACCGGTGCACGATAGTTCCAGGCGGCGATGTCGTCCAAGCGGGTGTTATCGACGTTAGTGACGAACAGCGGGTGTTTGGCGTGCTGCCCGATGGTTTGCACCGCCGCGATCTGCCAATCGGCAACGCGGTGTGCCGCAGCCATCGCGCGGGCTTTACCTTTCACTGCCTGACGCACCGACAGCGCGATACGAGCGCCGGTTTGGGTCAAATCTTCACCCAGTACCAACACCGCGTCGTAGCTTTCGATTTCACGCAGGTTAGGCGTATAGACGCCGCTGTTTTTCAACACGTTGAGCATCAGGTTCAGGCGCTGTTGTTCAGCCTGATTGATGCCGGTATAGAAGTTCTCGGCGCCGACCAGTTCACGCAACGCAAAGTTGCTTTCCAGGCTGGCACGCGGTGAACCGATACCGATGGTTTTGTTGGCCTGACGCAGAATATCTGCCGCGCCCTGCATCGCCTGCTCGGCGTTCAGGGTGATCCAGTCGTTGCCACGCAGTTGCTGCGGCTGACGAGGGCGATCTTTCTGGTTCACATAGCCATAACCAAAGCGGCCGCGGTCACACAGGAAATAGTGGTTTACGCTGCCGTTGTAACGGTTTTCGATACGACGCAGTTCGCCATAGCGCTCACCCGGGCTGGTGTTACAGCCGATGCTGCACTGCTGGCAGATGCTCGGGGCAAACTGCATGTCCCACTTACGGTTGTAACGCTCGGAGTGGGTTTTGTCGGTGAATACGCCGGTTGGGCACACTTCTACCAGGTTACCGGAGAACTCGCTTTCCAGCGTGCCGCTTTCCGGACGACCGAAATAGACGTTGTCGTGCGCGCCGTACACACCGAAATCGGTGCCATCTGCGTAGTCTTTGTAGTAACGCACACAACGGTAGCAGGCGATGCAGCGGTTCATCTCATGCGAGATAAATGGCCCCAGTTCCTGGTTGTTATGGGTACGCTTACTGAAGCGATATTTACGGAAGCTGTGGCCGGTCATTACTGTCATATCTTGCAGGTGACAGTTACCGCCCTCTTCACATACCGGACAGTCGTGCGGGTGGTTGGTCATCAACCACTCGACCACGCTTTCACGGAACTGTTTGGCTTCTGCGTCATCGATGGAAATAAAGGTTCCATCGGATGCCGGTGTCATACAGGACATCACCAAACGGCCACGCGTATCGTCCGCGTTTTGGTATTGCTTTACCGCACATTGGCGGCAAGCGCCGACGCTTCCAAGCGCCGGATGCCAGCAAAAGTAAGGAATATCGAGGCCGAGGGAGAGACACGCCTGCAACAGGTTGTCGGCTCCATCTACGTCGTATTCTTTGCCGTCTACATGAATCGTAGCCATAGTCAGCATGCTTCCAAGTGGCCTGCCCATAAGGCAGGCGTTAATCAAAAATTCTGGCCGTGTTTCGGGGCGCGCTCACCGCACCCTGGCAAAGCGGGATTACCAGCGTTGCTTCAACAAGTTGTTTGGCTGAATGCCGCCAACCGCCTGGAGATTGCCCAAGTACTGTGGGGAAATCCCGGCTTCAAACTCTTCACGGAAATATTTAATCGCGCTTTGCAGTGGCTCTACGGCACCTGGCGCATGGGCGCAGAAGGTTTTACCTGGGCCAAGGGAACGGCACAGCTGCTCGAGGGTTTCGATATCCCCCGGTTGGCCTTCGCCTCTTTCCAAAGCACGCAGGATCTTCACGCTCCACGGCAAGCCGTCACGGCACGGTGTACACCAGCCACAGGACTCACGGGCAAAGAACTCTTCCAGGTTACGCACCAGGGGAACCATGCCGATTTCGTGATCCACCGCCATCGCTAGCGCCGTACCTAAACGGCTGCCCGCTTTACCGATGCTTTCGAAGTCCATTGGCAGATCCAGATGGTCGGCGGTCAGGAAATCGGTACCCGCCCCGCCCGGCTGCCAGGCTTTAAATTTCAGGCCATCGCGCATGCCACCGGCGTAATCTTCCAGAATTTCACGCGCGGTAGTGCCAAACGGCAGCTCCCAGACGCCTGGGTTTTTCACCCGGCCTGAGAAGCCCATCAGTTTGGTACCAGCGTCGTTACTCTTACCGGCGGAGATCCCTTTGTACCAGTCCACACCATGCTCGAGGATGGCAGGCACGTTACACAGGGTCTCCACGTTGTTCACGCAGGTCGGTTTGCCCCATACGCCCACGGAAGCGGGGAATGGCGGCTTGGAGCGCGGGTTGGCGCGGCGGCCTTCCAGCGAGTTGATCAGCGCCGTTTCTTCACCGCAGATGTAGCGGCCAGCGCCGGTGTGGACGAACAGCTCGAAGTCAAAGCCGCTGCCCATGATATTTTTGCCCAGCAGGCCTGCTTCGGTAGCTTCCGCAATCGCACGGCGCAGATGCACTGCGGCCTCGACGTATTCGCCACGCAGGAAGATGTAACCCCGGTAGGCTTTCAGCGCGAATGCCGAAATCAGCATGCCTTCCACCAACAGGTGCGGCAGTTGCTCCATCAGCAGACGGTCTTTATAGGTGCCCGGTTCCATTTCATCGGCGTTACACAGCAGGTAACGGATGTTCATGGATTCGTCTTTCGGCATCAGGCTCCACTTCAAACCGGTGGAGAAACCTGCACCGCCACGGCCTTTCAGCCCGGCATCTTTCACCAGTGTGACGATGTCGTCGGCGGCCATGCCTTTCAGCGCTTTTTCCGCGCCCTGGTAACCGTTCTTGCTGCGATATTCATCCAGCCATACCGGCTGTTGGTCATCGCGCAGGCGCCAGGTCAGCGGATGCATTTCGGCAGTACGTTTGATATCAATCATCATTTATACCGCTCCAACAGTTCGACCGCGTTTTCTGGCGTCAGGTGAGCATGAGTATCTTCATCGATCATCATGTTCGGGCCTTTGTCGCAGTTGCCCAGACAGCAGGTCGGCAGCAGGGTGAAACGACCGTCGAAGGTAGTCTGGCCCGGCTTGATGTTGAGTTTCTTTTCCAGCGCGGCCTGAATACCCTGGTAGCCGTTGATGTGACAAACCACGCTGTCACAGTAACGGATCACGTGGCGTCCTACTGGCTGGCGGAAAATCTGGCTGTAGAACGTGGCCACGCCTTCTACGTCGCTGGCTGGGATGCCCAGCACTTCAGCGATGGCATAAATCGCCCCATCCGGAACCCAGCCACGCTGCTTCTGCACGATCTTCAGTGCTTCAATGGAGGCGGCGCGTGGATCCTCGTAATGGTGCTTTTCGTGCTCGATCGCATCACGTTCTTCCGCGCTCAGCACAAATGCATCAGCGCCGCTCTGGGGAGCGGCTGCATTGGTGGCCTCAAGCGCATCGTGACTCACGTGAGTGTCTTTAAGATCATGCATAGTTAGCGGTCCACATCTGACATTACAAAATCGATACTACCCAGATAGACGATCAGGTCAGAGACCAGGCTGCCACGGATCACCGCAGGGATTTGCTGCAGGTGAGCATAGCTTGGCGTACGGATCCTGGTGCGATAGCTCATGGTGCTGCCGTCGCTGGTCAGGTAGTAGCTGTTGATCCCTTTCGTGGCTTCAACCATCTGGAATGATTCGTTAGCTGGCATCACCGGGCCCCAGGAAACCTGCAGGAAGTGGGTGATCAGCGTTTCAATATGCTGCAGCGTGCGCTCTTTCGGCGGCGGCGTGGTCAGCGGATGATCGGCCTTGAACGGGCCTTCCGGCATGTTGTTCAGGCACTGCTCAAGAATGCGCAGGCTCTGGCGCAGCTCTTCCACTTTCAGCATCACACGGGTGTAGCAGTCGCTGTTGCCGTCGCCGACCGGAACTTCGAAATCGAAGTTTTCATAGCCGGAGTATGGACGCCATTTACGCACGTCAAACTCAACGCCGGTAGCACGCAGGCCAGCACCGGTCACACCCCATTCCAACGCTTCTTTCGCGTTGTAAGAAGCGACGCCGACAGAACGCCCTTTCAGAATGGTGTTGTGCAGTGCGGCTTTCACATAGGAGTCGAGGCGTTTCGGCATCCAGTCTAGGAAGTCACGCAGCAGGCGATCCCAGCCACGCGGCAGGTCGTGTGCCACGCCACCAATACGGAACCAGGCCGGGTGCATACGGAAACCGGTAATCGCTTCCACCAGATCGTACACTTTCTGCCGATCGGTAAAGGCGAAGAACACCGGGGTCATGGCGCCCACGTCCTGGATAAAGGTACTGATATACAGCAGGTGGCTGTTGATGCGGAACAGTTCAGACAGCATCACGCGGATGGTGTTGACACGATCCGGCACCACGATCCCGGCCAGTTTTTCCACCGCCAGTACGTAAGGCATTTCGTTTACGCAGCCGCCGAGGTATTCGATACGGTCGGTATACGGGATAAAGCTGTGCCAGGACTGGCGTTCGCCCATCTTCTCTGCGCCACGGTGGTGGTAGCCCACGTCCGGCACACAGTCAACGATGTCTTCACCGTCCAGCTGCAGAATAATACGGAATGCACCGTGTGAAGACGGGTGGTTCGGGCCGAGGTTGAGGAACATGAAGTCCTCGTTTTCGGTGCCGCGCTTCATGCCCCACTCTTCCGGCTTGAACTTCAGCGATTCCATCTCCAGATCTTCTTTCTGTTTGGTCAACACAAAGGGATCGAATTCGGTAGCACGCGCCGGGTAGTCTTTACGCAGTGGATGGCCTTCCCAGGTCTGCGGCATCATGATGCGCGTCAGGTGCGGGTGGCCGTCGAAGGTAATACCGAACATTTCCCAGGTTTCGCGCTCATACCAGTTGGCATTCGGGAAAATCTTGGTTGCTGTGGGCACGTGCAGGTCTTTTTCAGACAGCGCCACTTTCAGCATGATGTCACGGTTACGTTCGACAGAAATCAGATGGTAGAAAACAGAGAAGTCCGCGGCAGGCAAGCCTTCACGGTGGGTACGAAGACGCTCGTCCATGCCATGCAGATCGAACAGCATGACGTACGGCTTCGGTTGTTTTCTCAAAAAGGTCATCACTTCCAGCAACTGCTCAACTTTAACCCATACCACGGGCATTCCGGTACGGGTGGGCTGAACAGTAAAGGCTTCCGGCCCAAAACGGTTGCGCAGTTCGCCGATCACCGGATCATCGAGATGATCGCGGGTATGCCAAGCAGGCAGAGCTTCGTGCGTCGTTAAATCTGTCATAATTTTTTTCACCACACTAAAGGGTTATTTCGCCGCAAGTTCAACTTTTCGCTGTGTTAACCAATAGCGCACTAAGATGGACGTTAAATGAACGTCTTAAATCTCGTCAGGCGACCGAAGGTTGGTTACCGCAATACGCTCGGCGTGCTTACGTTCTTTTTCTGATGGCATATTGGCGCGGTACACGCCCTGATCGCCAACGACCCACGACAGCGGGCGACGTTCTTTGCCAATGGATTCTTGCAGCAGCAGCAGTGCCTGCATGTAAGCTTCCGGGCGCGGTGGGCAGCCTGGGATATACACGTCGACCGGCAGGAATTTATCCACGCCCTGGACGACCGAGTAGATATCGTACATGCCGCCGGAGTTGGCGCAGGCGCCCATCGAGATCACCCATTTCGGCTCCAGCATTTGCTCGTACAAGCGCTGAATAACCGGGGCCATCTTGGTAAAACAGGTGCCGGCAACGACCATAAAGTCTGCCTGGCGTGGTGAGGCACGCAATACTTCCGCACCAAAACGCGCCACGTCGTGAACGGCGGTAAACGAGGTCACCATTTCCACATAACAGCACGAAAGGCCGAAGTTATACGGCCAAAGAGAGTTTTTACGCCCCCAGTTCACCATGTCATGCAAAGCATGTTCGAGTTTACCCATGTAAACCGTACGGTGAACCTGCTGCTCAAGGGGATCGCCAACGATCTCCTGTTTTTGCAGGGGATAACGGTCGTTCTCACCGTTCGGGTCTATGCGGGTGAGCGTATAGTCCATCTTAATGCCTCGCTGTTACTGCGGATGACTGTTGCTAGCGTTCTTGATGGTACCTGGCTTGCTCAAACGCTTGGAACGCGTTGGAGTCCAATCCAATGCGCCGATACGCACCAGATAAACCAGACCAGCCAATAACACCAAAATGAAAATGGCGGCTTCGATAAAGCCTACCCAACCGCTCTCACGAATCGAGACCGACCAGGCATACAGGTATAAGGCTTCAACATCGAAAATAACGAAGAACATGGCCACCAGGTAGAACTTGGCAGACAGACGCAGGCGCGCCGTACCGACCGAGTCGATCCCTGATTCATAGGGGGTGTTTTTGGAGCGAGCCTGGGCTCTCCCACCCAAGAAGAACGCACCCAGCAGCATGAAGCCGCAGAGCCCGATAGCCATGATAAGAAATACGGCGAACGCCCAGTGATGAGCGATGACTTCAATGGTTGTTGACATACTCTATGCTTACTCATCAAAAGTGGCGTCGATCGTTCTGCTCTTGTAACTGGCAGTTAGTGCACCACATCGATTTAAGGGAAGGATAAATAACCACACAAACAAGCTGCTTTTACAGAGAGTTAGGCAGTGTTTTACTGTGGGCTTTTTACTCCTTTCTATAACCTTCTGTCAACTTTGACAAAAGTATCTACACACTAATTTACATACGAAGCATTTAATTAACATATGATGCGCTTGGCTTAGGCTAAATCGTGTCAGTTGATTGCTCAACGGAAACAGATAGATATAACCCCGCAGGCACATTTCACTTTTACTATACCATTCTCTCAGGAATTCCCTGTTGTTCCACTCACTACCTAGGGGTATTTTTTTGATCCAGGACACGTTTCAGGCAGAAATCCTCAAAAAAAGTGTGGCAGTTTAACAATTTTTGTCAATTTCAGGTAAAAAAACGTCAGCGTAAAATAGCAAAATAACCCTATCAACTCCAGGTATTTACTTGTTGTTATCACTGGATAAAAAACGAGCAACCCGAAGTTGTGAGGGGATCACCTGCTAGAAACCATGTAGAAATACCCACTTAGCATCGAATTTACCCTCAACAGGCCAAAATTCTTGATTTCCCTCTTTTTGAGCTAAAAAAAACCTCCGCCGTGGCAGAGGTTTGTAACTTTCAATATGGCTAGCTTAGGGTAAAACGCTACTCTTCGCTATCCGCCACGCTGGAACCTTCATCGATCACCGAAGATTCGCCTCCGCCGAAGTGGTAAATCTCACTGCCGTTTTGCACGGCACTGAAGATCGCCATGGCCAGTTCATTTTCGCACTTCATGTCTTTGCACAGCGCATACTGCGTATCAGGAAGATGCGGTAAACCTTCTGCCGCGCCTAGAACTCGCAGATCTGGGCTCATCATTTCGATTGGCCGCACGGTGATCCCCAAACCTGCCCGACACGCCGCGCGCACCGCAGAAAGCGTTGAGGCCACGTAGGCAATACGCCAAGGAATGCCGGCAGCTTCAAGGTGCTTTATCGCCATCGCTCGGAACGGGCTTGGCTCATCCATCACCACCAGAGGGATCGGTTCCCCCGCCTGATAATGGTAATCTGCCGAGCAGTACCACAACGTTGGAGACGTACGCAGAATGATGTGCGGATGCCCTTCGGTATCCACGGTGGTGATGGCCAGATCCACTTCGCCATTCTTCAGCATGTCGATCATGAACGGACTACGCTTCACCCGCACATCAATCGCCAGCTTGGGATAGACCGACGTCACGCGGTTTAGCAAGAAAGGCAAAATGGTATCGGCAGTATCATCAGAAGCACCGATAGTCAGAACGCCCTTGATATTGTTGTACATCAAGGAGGCACAGGCTTCATCGTTGAAGCGCAGGATTTTCCTGGCGTAGCCGAGAAGCTGGATACCGTGTTCGGTTAACAACTTATTGCGCCCATGACGGGCGAACAACTCTTTGCCAACCAATTGCTCTAACCGCTGCATTTGTTGACTAACTGCGGACTGAGTACGACAAACGGCAACGGCAGCCGCCGCAAACGTATTCAAATCAGCAACAGCAACAAAGGTTCTTAGCAGATCGAGGTCGAGATTAAGTATCGGACGATTTGCACTTGTCATAGTGTTTTCTTCACTTTTTAAATTCTAATTTACAAACTACCCTGGTGTATTTCTAAGACGCAGCTGAAAAGGGCATGCGCCACTTATGACAGTACCCCACTCATTAGAAGAGGGCAAAAAAATTACTTATATTTCGTTATCTGCATCGCTTTTTATCCATGATCTATCGCAACGGCTTATTGATAGTGGTGAAAGTTACGACGAAAAGTGCTTACCCTTATAAGCATTGATAATCCTATGCGGGCAAAATCCCCCCTTTCCTCCCGGTTACCTCGATCTCTGGCCGCCAGAGACCATGACAGCATTGTTGTTTTCTGTACAAAATATTAACACCCCCCTCGTATATCCAACGACTCATCGATTAGGGAATTTAATAAATTCAAGCAGTAAGTCTTTTGATTATTAAAAGACACTGACCATTACTTAAATAAAATTTAAGTTAATTACTGAAGTGGGCCTAATGTAATTCTACTTCAACTCAGTGTGGTATTGTCAGTACAGACAAGAAACCAGATTAATCCCATATTACTATTTTTAAGCGGCTTTGGCGTTTTTCTGGCGCCTGGCATGCACATTTCTACGGTTAACTGATAAAAACCCTTTACGTGACATGCACTTCCATTGGAATATAAACCTTAAATCTGCGACACATTCAGATTTAAACACTAAAAAAGCGATCAATACAGACGGTTATTATCTTAAAAAGCGATTTTTGCCGATCGTTTTCACCAAAGCAATGCATAACCCTTCAAAAGCCCGGCCTCCAGGAGTACATTGGACGGATTGCGGTGTTCCACGGTAGGAACGACCCTATCTTAGCAAAAGGCTCAACTTTCTATGTCCCCCATTGAGAAATCCAGCAAACTGGACAACGTCTGTTATGACATTCGTGGTCCGGTACTCAAAGAAGCTAAACGTCTTGAAGAAGAAGGCAATAAAGTCCTCAAGCTGAACATTGGCAACCCTGCCCCGTTCGGCTTTGATGCCCCCGATGAAATTCTGGTCGACGTGATCCGCAATCTGCCAACGGCACAAGGCTACTGCGACTCCAAAGGGCTTTACTCGGCGCGCAAGGCGATCATGCAGCACTATCAGGCACGTAACATGCGTGACGTGACCGTTGAGGATATCTACATTGGCAATGGCGTTTCCGAGCTGATCGTGCAATCCATGCAAGCGCTGCTGAACATCGGTGATGAAATGCTGGTGCCTGCGCCAGACTACCCGTTGTGGACCGCCGCCGTGTCGCTTTCCAGCGGTAAGGCCGTGCACTATATGTGCGACGAAGAATCTGGCTGGTTCCCGGATCTGGACGATATTCGCAGCAAAATCACCCCACGCACCCGTGGCATCGTGATCATCAACCCTAATAACCCCACCGGCGCGGTCTACAGCAAAGAACTGCTGGAACAGATCGTCGAGATCGCCCGCCAGCATGACCTGATCATCTTTGCCGACGAAATCTACGACAAGATCCTCTACGACGAGGCAGAGCATCACTCGATCGCCGCGTTGGCGCCAGATCTGCTGACCGTCACCTTTAACGGCCTGTCCAAAACCTATCGCGTTGCCGGTTTCCGTCAGGGCTGGATGGTGCTCAACGGGCCGAAGAAGCATGCCAAAGGCTATATTGAAGGGTTGGAGATGCTGGCTTCCATGCGTCTTTGCGCCAACGTGCCAATGCAGCATGCGATCCAGACGGCACTGGGCGGTTACCAGAGCATCAGCGAATTTATTCAGCCTGGTGGCCGCCTGTATGAACAACGCGACCGTACCTGGGAGCTGCTAAATGAGATCCCTGGCGTTTCCTGCGTGAAACCTCAAGGTGCGCTCTATATGTTCCCACGCATCGACGCCAAGCGCTTTAACATCCGCGACGACCAGAAGCTGGTGCTGGATCTGCTGTTGCAAGAGAAGGTGTTACTGGTACAGGGCAGCGCGTTCAACTGGCCTTACCCAGACCACGTCCGTATCGTTACGCTGCCCCGCGTGGATGAATTGGAAATGGCGGTGGGCAAACTGGGCCGCTTCCTGGAAACCTATCACCAGTAATTTTGCCGGGCGCGGTTCGCTGCGCCCCTACAATTCCGAGGGATGTCCTTAGCTCCATGGCGTATAATGCTCTCACATGCCGTTGTAGAGAGAGCACCATGAGCCAGAGCCACTTCTTTGCCCACCTGTCCCGTTTGAAACTGATTAGCCGCTGGCCGCTGATGCGCAATGTGCGTACCGAAAACGTTTCCGAACACAGCTTGCAGGTCGCCTTTGTCGCCCATGCGCTGGCCGCGATCAAAAACCGCAAGTTTAACGGCAACCTGAATGCCGAACGTGTGGCGTTGTTGGCGATGTATCACGATGCCAGCGAAGTGCTGACCGGCGATATGCCTACTCCCATCAAGTATTACAATCCGCAGATTGCCCACGAATACAAAAAAATCGAGAAGATTGCCCAACAAAAGCTGTTGGAGATGCTGCCGGAAGAGTTACAGAACGATTTCCGCTCTATCCTGGACGAACACCATCACAGCGAGGACGAAAAGCTGATCGTGAAGCAGGCCGATGCGCTATGCGCGTATCTGAAGTGTCTGGAGGAGCTGTCGGCGGGGAATAATGAATTCAAGCTGGCTAAGGCACGCCTGGAGAAGACGTTGCAGCTGCGTCATAGCCCTGAAATGGATTATTTTATGCAGGTATTCATCCCAAGCTTCAGCCTTTCGCTGGATGAAATCAGCAGCGACTCCCCCCTGTAAGAATAGAGCCAGGTGCTTATGCACCTGGCAATCTGAGACACCTTAGCCGCAGGTCGTACTTCCGGCATTTCCACCGTCAATTCCTCTCCACCACCGAGCGTAAATCAATATGCTGGAAGGTTTGCGTGACCAGGAAACGGTAAATTTTATCCTGTGGGCCTTGTGAGAGAGCCACTCATGTATCTCGCACAACCGGACAGCAACAACAGAGAAGCTAAAGTAAGGGTTATAAATCCATGTTTCATTTTCATGGCAACTCCAGAAGGATCGCTAAACTAAGCTAGGGCGACACGGGTCGCCGTAAAGCCTCAACGAGCTGCTGCATGAGCCGATAAAATGCCAAAACGCTTTATGGTTTCGGTGGTTAGCTACTTCATCGTATTCTCAAAAAAAGATAAAGCGCCTTTTCTTAATCCTGATATAAAACGCAAACCCTGTGCTTAAAACGCATACAACCAAGGCACCAGGATCACGCTGACAATCATCACCAGCACGGTGAACGGCACCCCAATTTTCAGAAAATCGCCAAACTTGTAGTTCCCCGGCCCCAACACCAGCGTATTGACCGGCGATGACACCGGCGTCATAAAGGCGGCGGAGGCGGCAATCGCGATAATCATGGCAAACGGATAAGGCGAAACGCCCATTTCGCGGGCAGCGGCGATAGCGATAGGGGCCATTAACACCGCCGTGGCGGTGTTCGAGATAAACAGCCCAATGGTGGCACACAGAACAAACAGACAGGCCAGCATGACGTGCGGCCCGGCATCACCAGCAACGTCCATCAACCCACGGACGATCAGGTCTACCCCGCCCGTTTTCTGCAACGCTTGGGCAAAGGGCATCATACCGACGATCAAAATGATGCTCGGCCAATGGATCGCTTTATAGGCACTTTCCATATCGATGCAGCGAAAGCGCCCCATCAACAGGCAAGCGATCAGCGCGGCGATCGGATTCGGGATCTCGTCGGTCAGCATCATTGCCACCATCAGCGCCAGGCAGAACAACGCGTGAGGAGCCTGGGTGATAGCCGGTGCCACTTCGTCCACTTCGGCGGGCAGGTTCAAGACGATAAAATCATGGGTTTTGGCTTGTAACTGGCGGATCGCTTTCCAATCGCCGATCACCAACAGGATGTCCCCCAGGCCCAGCGGTTCATCCACCAGCTTGCCTTGCAGGGTTTCGCCATTGCGGCGGATACCGACTACGTTGAGATCGTAACGGCTACGGAAAGCGGCATCGCGCACGCTTTTCCCCAGCAGGGCCGACTCAGGGATTAGCGAAACTTCAGCCATCCCCACGTTGCGCGACTGTTCGGAGAAATATTCCCCCCGCAGCACCATGGGCTCAAGTTGTTGCTCACTACAGAACTGACGCAGATCGATATCGCAATCCGTCATGTCGATCAGCAGTACGTCCCCTTCGCGCAGTTCCGTGCTGCCAAAGGCGCTGATCATCACCCGGCGAAAACGCTTCCAGCGCTCGATGCCGATAACGTTGGCGCTGTAACGCGCGCGCAAATGTAATTCATCCAGCGAGCGGCCAATCAGTGGCGAACCGCTACGCACCGCCAAACGACGCGCCCGCCCGGTGAGCTTATAGTCGCGGATTAAATCGCGGAAAGTCCGGCGCTCCCAGGCAGACTTGGTCTTGGTGCCGCCGCTGTCGCCGAGCCAGCGGCGCGCAACCAGCATGTATCCCACGCCCAACAGCAACACCACCAGGCCAATTGGCGTAACGCCAAAGAACCCGAAACCATTGATGCCTTCACGCACCAGTTCGCTGTTGACCACCATATTCGGCGGCGTGGCAACCAGCGTCATCATGCCGCTGATCAAACCGGCGAAGCTCAACGGCATCATCAGCCGCCCTGGGGAGATTTTCATGCGTACCGCGACGCTGAGCACCACGGGAATAAAGATGGCTACCACCCCGGTTGAGCTCATAAAGGCCCCCAGTCCGGCAACGGTAAACATCAGCAGCATCATCATCTTGGTTTCACTGCTGCCCGCCACTCTCACCAGCCAGTCGCCAACCTGATAGGCCACCCCGGTGCGCACCAACCCTTCGCCAATGACGAACAGAGCGGCAATCAAAATGACGTTAGGATCGCTGAAGCCAGCCGTTGCCTCTTGCAAGCTCAAGGTTCCACTGAGCACAAACGCGATGATCACCAACAGTGCCACCACATCCATGCGCAGCTTGTTGGTGGTAAACAGCACTATGGCTATTAACAGTAAACTCAAGACCCAAAGTAATTCGCTGTTCAAAACGGCCTCATTCTGCAGTGATCCCGGCATAAGAAATTAGCATAAAAAAACCCCGACGATGCGGGGTCTAATCAAATTGAGGTAAGAATGTGCAGATTAAGCAATAAGTTCGATGACAGCACCCTGCTCAGACTTGGCGATCTTGAGCTGTTCCAAGGAGGAAAGGATCAGATCCACCTGGTCCAGTTTCGGCGTGTCTACCGGTGCATTTACCGCAATCACCTGGCAACCTGCAGCCAAGCCAGAAAGTATCCCGGCAGGAGCATCTTCCACCACCACACAATCCTGCGGTGCCAACCCAAGACCTTGAGCCCCTAACAGGTAGGCGTCTGGATGCGGTTTACCCTGTTTAACACGCTCACTGGTGATAAACACCTCAGGAAGCGGCACCCCACCGGCAAGGCGGCGTGCGTTAGCCACTGGCACGGAACCCGAGGTGACGATTGCCCAAGGTATCCCCAACGCATTGATCCGCTCCAGCAAGGCCAATGCACCAGGCAGAGCGTTGACGCCGCCGGTATCCTCTGCTTCCACCTGCTCAAGCAATGTGAACTCATGCTGTAGTTCAGCCTCGGTGGCATTCGGCATAAAGTGACGCAGCGAGGTGATCGCCTGTTTTCCGTGGATAAAGTCCAGCACCTGTTGCGGGCTGATGCCATGGCGTTCTGCCCATTGCGTCCAGGCTCGCTCTACCGCCGGTAATGAATCTACTAACGTTCCATCAAGATCGAACAGAAAACCCTTACACTCCACGGGAAACCCCTCTACGTTTAATCAGGCATTGATGATTTGCGCAATCTCGACGGCGCTCAAATGATACTGGCGTGGGCAGGATAGCCAGATACTCAGCATGCGCTGGTATTTTTCCCACATTTTGGTTTGGGCGTTAAAGCCGTGGCTACCAGAATCGAAATGAGTATACCGCCCTTCCGTGTTCACCAGGAAACGCACATAGCTCAGGTAACGCGCTTCGGTTGCTGCATCAAAGCCAAGGAATGCCAGGCGACGCGCGTCCAGCCCCTGGCGATCCTTGAGGTTCTCCCAGGAAACCTGGAGCGCATGGTGCATTTCCATGATGTTGATGATGGTGCGGCACACTTCTTCGCTCATCTCACCAAAATCACGATCCAGCTCGCGCATTTGCAAACCAAAACCGCGCTCGATGATCGTCTGCAAGCGGCGGTAGCGCTCTGCATTGTCCGGATCGAGCATGGTCATCATCTTGTATTGATTCGACAAAATCAGCCGTTGGGCGTGAGTCATTTCCATTTCATTGTCCTCAGTTCTGCAAATTAACCAGAGCATCGCATGACTTCAGTATGGCGTGGAATCACAACTAAACCTTTCTTTGATTTGAACCGGGATATTGGTCAAATGTGGGGCGTGGCCAGACATGATCAGGGCACGAATTTGCGGCATAAAGCAAGCAAGGCCGGTGAGTCCCCGGCCCAGTAGCGCTTAAAGATCGTCGAGGAAGGTTTTATCCAACTGCTTGAAGGCACGTTTCAGCACGTCCGCCAGCGCCTGGTAGGTTGGCGTCCCTTCAACGGGGGCAATCGCCTGCCCGGCTTCCGCCAGCTTGTTACGGACCTCATGGAACCATTGCAACAAGGTTGGCGGCAACGGCGTCACGGAACGTCGGCCCAACCACCACAGCCCCTGCATCGGCAGGCTACAGGCGAACAGCGCGGTGGCAATCGCCGGGCCAAGCTGACCACCGAGCGCAATCTGCCAGGTCAGGGTAAAAATCGCCAACGGGGGCATAAAGCGAACGGCAAAGCGGGTAGCGCGCGCCACGCGGTTCTCAGGGAAAAGCGGTGCCAGCCGTTTGTCTGCTGGCCAGGTTTTCATGTAATGCTGCCCGCGCTGGAATATCTGAAACCAGCTTACGGAACCGGATGGTCTGCTCGTCATTGCGCACCTCAACTTCACGTATAAAAAATAAATTATTCTTGCAAACACACTAACAAAAAAGTTGAAGCTTTAAATTTATTTTGTGTTTGTGGCGGGCTATCGGTATCCTAAGCCGGCCATGTGCCGGTAGAAGATGACAGAAGATTTGTCAACTTTTAGCCCTATCTCCCTAATCCTGCCGTTGGCGGCCATGTGGGGCTAGGAAGCGGTAAAAATCAGGATCGCTTAAACCGCAGAGAAATCATCGGTTTTTTCATCATTGTGTCCTTTGTATCACTGACATGATGTTAATCATAAATGTCAACGGCATTATGCGCTACGCTTGTTGTCTGATTGACGTTTTATTCACCACGTGTTTTTGGGTCTTCCTTAATACCAACACGAACTATAAGTAGGTACTTCCATGTCGAGTAAGCTAGTACTGGTCCTTAACTGCGGCAGTTCTTCCCTGAAATTCGCCATCATCGATGCAGCCAACGGTGAAGAATACCTCTCTGGCCTAGCCGAGTGCTTCCATCTTCCTGAAGCCCGTATCAAATGGAAAATGGATGGCGGTAAACAAGAAGCGGCCCTGGGTGCCGGCGCAGCGCACAGCGAAGCGCTGAACTTCATTGTTAATACTATTCTGGCACAAAAACCAGAGCTTTCCGCCCAGTTGACCGCTATCGGCCACCGCATCGTGCACGGCGGCGAGAAGTTCACGGCTTCTGCCGTCATCAACGACGAAGTCCTGCAGGGTATCAAAGATTCGGTACCTTTTGCACCACTGCATAACCCGGCTCACCTGATCGGTATTGCTGAAGCGTTGAAATCCTTCCCTAATCTGGCTGATAAAAACGTTGCCGTGTTTGACACCGCGTTCCATCAGACCATGCCGGAAGAGTCCTACCTGTATGCCCTGCCGTACAGCCTGTACCGCGACCATGGCGTTCGTCGCTACGGCGCACACGGCACCAGCCACTTCTACGTGACGCAAGAAGCCGCGAAGGCGCTGAACAAGCCGGTTGACGAAGTTAACATCATCACCTGCCATCTGGGCAACGGCGGTTCCGTAACCGCAGTACGCAACGGTAAGTGTGTTGATACCTCCATGGGTCTGACCCCGCTGGAAGGCCTGGTAATGGGTACCCGCAGTGGTGACATCGATCCAGCCATCATCTTCCACCTGCACGACGCCATGGGCATGAGCGTTGACCAGATCAACAAGATGCTGACCAAAGAGTCTGGCCTGCTGGGCCTGACCGAAGTCACCAGCGACTGCCGTTACGTTGAAGACAACTATGACACCAAGGCCGATGCCAAGCGCGCCATGGACGTCTTCTGCCACCGTCTGGCCAAGTACATCGGTGCCTATAGCGCCCTGATGGAAGGCCGTCTGGATGCCGTGATCTTCACCGGTGGTATCGGTGAGAACGCCGCGATGGTACGTGAGCTGACCCTGGACAAACTGGGCCTGCTGGGCTTTGAAATCGATCATGAACGCAACCTGGCTGCCCGCTTCGGCAAATCAGGCAACATCACCAAAGACGGCAGCCGTCCGGCACTGGTGATCCCGACCAACGAAGAATTGGTCATCGCGCAAGACGCTTCCCGTCTGACCGCTTAATGCTCTCCACACCGTCAGCCCAGGCTGGCGGTGTTGTTTTGAGCCTGTCATCTTTGTCTGCGCCCCCGTTGCAGGCAGAAAACCGTGAAGAGGACTATTCTGTGTCACGTACAATTATGTTGATCCCCACAGGCACCAGCGTCGGTCTGACCAGCGTCAGCCTGGGTGTCATCCGCTCCATGGAGCAAAAAGGCGTTCGCCTGAGCGTGTTCAAACCTATTGCCCAACCGCGTACCGGCGGCGATTCCCTCGACCAGACCACCACCATCATCCGCAGCAACTCGACCATTCCGGCGGCCGAACCCCTGCGTATGAGCTACGTTGAGGGCCTGTTGAGCTCCAACCAGCAGGACGTGCTGATGGAAGAGATCGTGGCTCGTTACCACGAAAACACCAAAGACGCAGAAGTGGTGCTGATCGAAGGCTTGGTGCCTACCCGTAAGCATCAGTTCGCCAACTCGCTGAACTACGAGATCGCCAAAACGCTGAACGCAGAGATCGTCTTTGTGCTGGCACTGGGCAACGATTCTCCAGCCCAGTTGACCGAGCGCATCGAACTGGCTCGCTCCAGCTTCGGCGGCAGCAAGAACAAAAACATTACCGGCGTGATCATCAACAAGCTGAACGCTCCGGTGGACGATCAGGGCCGTACTCGCCCAGACCTGTCCGAAATCTTTGACGATTCCACCAAGGCCAGCGTAGCCAATGTCGATCCTGCACAGCTGTTCGCCAACAGCCCGCTGCCGGTGTTGGGTTGCGTACCGTGGAGCTTCGAACTGATCGCTACCCGTGCCATTGATATGGCCCGCCACCTGAAGGCGCGAGTGATCAACGAAGGCGACATCATGACCCGCCGGGTGAAATCTGTGACCTTCTGTGCGCGCAGCATTCCGCACATGCTGGAACACTTCCGCCCAGGTTCCCTGTTAGTCACTTCTGCCGACCGTCCGGACGTGCTGGTTTCAGCCTGCCTGGCCGCGATGAACGGCGTGGAAATTGGTGCCATCCTGTTGACCGGCGGCTACGAGATCGATGCCTCCATCAACAAGCTGTGTGAGCGCGCCTTTGAAACCGGCCTGCCGGTGTTCATGGTTGACACCAACACCTGGCAGACCTCGCTGAGCCTGCAAAGCTTCAACCTCGAAGTGCCTTCAGACGACCATCAGCGTATTGAGAAAGTACAGAACTACGTGGCCAGCCACATCAACGCCGAATGGATCGAGTCCCTGACCGCCACTTCTGAGCGTTCACGTCGTCTGTCCCCACCGGCGTTCCGTTATGAGCTGACCGAGCTGGCACGCAAAGCGGGTAAACGCATCGTGCTGCCGGAAGGTGACGAGCCACGTACCGTGAAAGCGGCGGCCATCTGTGCCGAACGTGGTATCGCAGAATGTGTGCTGCTGGGTAATCCGGAAGAGATCAAACGCGTTGCCGCCGCGCAGGGCGTTGAGCTGGGTAAAGGCATCGAGATCGTCGATCCGGTCGCCGTGCGTGAACTCTATGTGCCGCGTCTGGTTGAGCTGCGCAAGAGCAAGGGCATGACCGAAGTGGTTGCGCGTGAGCAGTTGGAAGACAACGTGGTTCTCGGCACTCTGATGCTGGAGAAAGGCGAAGTTGACGGCCTGGTTTCCGGTGCCGTTCACACCACCGCCAATACCATCCGCCCACCGTTGCAGTTGATCAAAACCGCACCGGGCAGCTCCCTGGTTTCCTCCGTGTTCTTCATGCTGCTGCCTGACCAGGTTCTGGTCTACGGTGACTGCGCGATCAACCCGGATCCAACCGCTGAACAGCTGTCTGAAATCGCCATTCAGTCCGCCGATTCCGCTGCCGCATTCGGTATTGAACCACGCGTAGCGATGATCTCTTACTCTACTGGTAATTCCGGTGCAGGTAGCGACGTTGAGAAAGTGCGTGAAGCGACCCGTCTGGCACAGGAAAAACGCCCGGATCTGATCATCGATGGCCCACTGCAGTATGACGCAGCGATCATGGCCGACGTGGCCAAATCCAAAGCGCCTAATTCGCCAGTGGCCGGTCAGGCGACCGTGTTCATCTTCCCGGATCTGAACACCGGTAACACCACTTATAAAGCGGTGCAACGTTCTGCTGACCTGGTCTCTATCGGGCCAATGCTGCAAGGCATGCGCAAGCCGGTGAACGACCTGTCCCGTGGTGCTCTGGTTGACGACATTGTCTATACCGTAGCCTTGACGGCGATCCAGTCGGCTCAGGCTGATGCACAGGCAGCTAAAGCCTGATGAGACAAAGGTGCCACTACGGCACCTTTAGACTCTGGTAATACCCATAACGGCCTGGTGATCATCACCGGGCCGTTTTATTTTTGGCGTCAACAAAGAGTAAGCAATGCACCTCCTGATGCCCCTCACTCTAACCCTCTCCCACAGAGAGAGGGGACCGATCGAATGGATCTGAAAATTCGGTGGCTCACCTTGGATGAGGGGGCGGTCGAATTTGTTGAGATTACCTATTTACTTCCAGCAGAGCACCCGCAATCAGCTCCCTCTCCCTGTGGGAGCGCCAGCAGCTCATCCGCCGCCGCCACAATATGCGCCGCCGTCAGGCCATATTCCTGCTGCAAGAACTCCTGCGTACCCACTTGCCCATAGCGGCCTTTCACTCCCACCCGCCGCATCGGTACCGGGCACTCTTCCACCAACACCTCCGCCACCGCCGAACCAAGCCCGTTATGAATGCTGTGGTTCTCGCAGGTGACGATCCTGCCGGTTTTCGCCGCAAAGGTTTTGATGATTTCACGATCGATAGGCTTGAGCGTAAACATGTCAATCACCGCCGCGCTGATGCCACGCTGTTGCAGTTCCTGCGCCGCCTGCAACGCTTCGGCGACCATAATGCCGTTGGCGATCAGCGTAATATCGCTGCCGTCACGCAGCAGATTAGCCTTGCCAATGGTGAAACGATAGCCTGCGGGATAAATACGTGTCGCCTGCTTACGGATGGTTCGCACCCAGTAGAAGCCTTGCAACTTCACCAGTTGCTGCAAAATATCCTGGAACATGCTGGCATCGGTCACCTCCAGTACCACCGAATGCGCCAGACCACGCACGATCCCCATGTCTTCAAACGACATATGCGTGCCCCCGTTATGGCAGGCGCTGACCCCGGCATCGGAGGCGATCACCTTGACGTTGTTGCGCTGATAGTCCAACGACATAAACAGCTGATCGAAACAGCGGCGGCTGGCAAAAGCGGTGAAGGTGTGGACAAATGGCACTCGTCCGGTCAGTGACAAACCGGCAGCCACGCCAATCACATTGGCCTCCATGATACCGCAGTTGATGACCCGCTCTGGGTGATCCTTATGTACGCCATCCATCGCCATCGAACTCATCAGATCGGCTTCCAGTGCGATCACCGGCGTATCGGCTTCGGCCTGTTGACGGATCACGCTGGCGTACACCTTGCGCATCTCTACGGCGTCTTTTTCCAACGGCATTTCCAGGTTAAACATAGGCGGTCTCCAGCTCGGCAATGGCCTTTTCGATTTCGCTGCGAACATCTGGCGTTAAGCGCAGATGATGTGAGTTTTTCAGGTTCTCCAGATAAGCCACCCCCTGCCCCTTGAGGCTATCGAGGATCACCACCAATGGCCGTTGCTCTCCACTACGCTCCGGCAATACGGCATCACGGATCGCCGCAATGTCATCCCCACGAACGGTTTGCACCTCAAAACCAAAAGCGCGGAATTTACCGGCCAGATCGAAAGGTTTGATCACCTCATCCAGCGCACCGTCCAACTGCTGTTTGTTGTAATCAATAAACAGCGTCAGATTATGCAGGTTATGGTGGGCGATAAACTGGAACGCTTCCCAGCATTGGCCTTCGTTCAATTCACCGTCCCCCAGGATGCAGAATACCCGGTTGCTGCGCTTTGCTAGTTGGTGTGAAAGCGCCATACCGGCAGCGATAGAGACCCCTTGCCCGAGCGATCCGGTGGTGGCATCCACCCCACGAGTTAGCAAGCGATCTGGGTGGCTCGGCAACCGAGTGCCATTCTGGTTGAGCGTTTGCAGCTGTTCCAACGGGAAATAGCCCTTAAGCGCCAGTACGCTATATAGCGCCGGGCCTGCATGGCCTTTCGACAGCATGAAATAATCGCGCTCAGGCCAATCCGGGTCACCCGGATCGATACGCATCACTTCGCCGTACAGCACCGCCAGCGTTTCAACCACCGACATACAGCCACCATAATGGCCAAACCCCAGCCCAGTGAGTGCCTTCAGCGTTTCCAGACGGATTGCCCCGGCCAATTGCGTCAAATCAGTCACGGTGTTGCTCATGAGCTTTCCTCCTTATTTTTGGCTGGGGCATCTTTGCGTTTCCCCAAGAAGTTATGTGCGACCAGCAAGCCAAAGATGGCGACGATCGCGACCATGATCATTTCTTTGGTCAGGAAGCGCGCCATATTGCCCAACACGATCCCCACCACGCCGAAGTCCGTATCGGAGAAGGTGGTGTTGGCAAAACCCAGCGCGCCCAGTACCGGCAACAACAGCACCGGCAGGAAGGTAATCAACAGACCGTTGGCAAATGCCCCCAGCATGGCACCGCGCCGCCCGCCGGTCGCATTGCCGAACACCCCGGCGGTGGCCCCGGTGAAGAAGTGCGGCACCACGCCCGGCAGGATCAGCACCATCTTCATTTGGCCGAGCAAGAACAGACCGGCCAAGCCCCCCAGGAAGCTGAACAGGAAACCAATCAACACCGCATTCGGGGCATAGGGATAAACCACCGGGCAGTCCAGCGCCGGGCGGGCATTAGGGACCAGTTTTTCCGAGAAGCCGGTAAAGGCCGGGACGATCTCGGCCAGGATCAGGCGCACCCCTTGCAGAATGATGAATACCCCGGCGGCAAAAGTGATCGCCTGAATAATCGAGTACACCAGGTAGTTCTGCCCGCCACTCAATTGGCTTTCGACGTAATCCTGGCCCGCGCAGATAGCCAGGATCAGGTAGATCACGATCATGGTCATCGAAATGGAAATCGAGCTGTCACGCAGGAAGCTGAGGTTTTTAGGTAAGTTCATCTCCTCGGTGGAACGCGAGTTTTTCCCCACCTTGGAACCGATCCAGCCGGAAAGGACATAGCCCAAGGTGCCGAAATGGCCAAAGGCAATGTCGTCGTTGCCGGTAATGCGGCGCATATAGCGCTGGGCGATCGCCGGGAAGAACGCCATCACCAAGCCCAGAGTCAGCGCTCCAGTGAACACCAGCTGTACGCCCTCAAAACCGGCCACGGTGAGGATGATGCCGATCATACAGGCCATGTAGAAGGTGTGGTGTCCGGTCAGGAAGATGTATTTCAAGCGGGTAAAGCGGGCCACGATGATGTTGGCCACCATGCCAAACGCCATGATCAGCGCAGTGGAGGCACCGTATTTCTCTAATGAGATAGAGACAATGGCTTCGTTATTGGGAATAATTCCCTGAATATTGAACGCATGCTCAAACATGCCGCCTAATGGATTCAGCGAGCCGACTAATACCGTCGCCCCACCGCCCAATACAATAAAGCCCAGAATGGTTTTAACCGTACCTTTGACCACGTCAGAAAAAGATTTCTTTTGTGCCAACAAACCAATCAAGGCAATCACCCCGACCAATACCGCCGGGACCTTTAATATATCAACCACAAACCTGAGCGTTTCCTGGATAAACATATCCACCTCGCCAATGGGTTAGATTAAATAATGGAGTGGGCTGCGAAGTAAGCACGCAGCTTGGCTTCAAGCTCATTAATATCAATGATATTGCTGATCACCACCAACTGGTCGGCAGGCACGCTGGCGCTAGCGGCAATATCTTTCGCCATCACGAAGATATCTGCCGCACCCGGCGTTGCCGAGGAAAGGTCAGAGTGTTCAACCTCCGCCTCAATATTCATTTTCTTCAGCACTTTCTTGATGTTCATTTCCACCATAAAGCTGCTACCTAATCCTGAGCCACAAATAGCCATGATTTTCATTATTCTTACCTGCCAAATTTTATGTGTAGGATAGCGTCACCCGATATCTATCGGATGTTGAGTATTATCAAAGGTTGCTGGTATAACCGGTTAGAGCTTAATAATTGGCGATAACATCCTCAATTTGCCGTTTGGTTTGCGCCAGGAACAGTTTCTCCATGGCTTCGCTATCAGAAAATAATTCGGCCAGTTGCGAGATCATTTCAATGTGGCTACTGCTATCCGGAGCGGAAAGCATCACCACAATGAAGACCGGGTCGTTATCTTCTGACTGAAAATGCACGCCCTGCTTTATCTTCAATAGTGAAAGACCGAGCGCTTTGGCGCCCTCCTCCGGCCTGGCATGGGGCATCGCGATACCAGGTGCCAACACGAAATAGGGCCCCAGCGCCTGATGTTGGCGAAATATGGCCGTCAGGTAATCGGCGGTGATCACTCCGCGCTGCAGCAGCGGCTGAGCACTCAGCGTGACCGCCTCCTGCCAGTCGGTAACCTGATCGCACAGTTGAATGTGGTCGGCGTTCAGCCAGTCGTTGAGCACATCTCCTCCTTATGGGTTTTCCCTTAAGCTGCCAGAGTTTCCGGACCCTAACGGAACGAAATCTGTTGGCTATGGATCGTTTGATGGCGCGTGGCCGTCATGCAATAGCCCGGCGACGGTAAAACTTTAATCAACGTGCTGGGGTTAAACTGTGACTGAACGCACAAAGATAGCGCTACCAAAAATCAATCATCCAGATCTGTGATAGCGCTATCAAAACTATCGAGGATGAAACACGGCGGCTCAGTTTTTTTATCGATCGCCAAAGGAACGGGGTAGAATGGGCCCAAAAGCGGGAACGACGAAGCCCAGAAATGGGTTTCACCCCATGAGCTCATTTATGCGTTATACGCGCATTTCAGTCAGGATCAGCAATGTCGATCGGTAGAAAACGACGCAGTACCGGCCGGGTTACCCTGGCCGACGTGGCCCAATTGGCAGGCGTGGGCACCATGACCGTCTCGCGGGCGCTACGCACGCCCGAACAGGTTTCAGATAAGCTGAGAGAAAAAATCGAGTCGGCGGTCAGTGAGTTGGGTTACCTCCCCAACCTGGCGGCCAGTTCGTTAGCCTCGGCGTCTTCTTATACCATCGCCATGGTGGTGCCGAGTTTTTCCGAGTCCGGCTGTGCGGATATGTTTGCCGGGTTACAGCGGGTACTGCAACCGGCGGGTTACCAGATCATGTTGGCCGAGTCCCAACATCATATCGAGCGTGAAGAAACGTTGCTGGAAACCCTGCTCTCTTACAACCTGGCTGCGGCCGTGCTGTTAAGCATTGAGCATTCTGAAAGTACCCGTCAGGCATTGACCGCAGCCAATATTCCGGTGGTGGAAATTGGGGCAATCCGCACCGACCCAATCGACATCAATATCGGCATCGATTACGTCGCCGCGATGTATCAGCTCACTCAAACCGTGATCGCCAGCGGGTATCAGAATGTTGGCCTGTTGTGCGCCAATCAGGAACAGTGGATTTTCCAACAGCATCTGCAAGGCTGGCACAAGGCGCTACTGCAAAACCACATGTCCCCCCATCGGGTAATTAATGCCGCACAACCCGCCAGCTTCAGCCTCGGCGCCCAGCAATTGCCGGAGTTTTTACTGGCCTGGCCGGAGTTGGATGCCTTGGTCTGTGCGTCTGATGAACTGGCCTGTGGCGCGCTGTATGAATGCCAGCGGCGGCGGATCAAGGTGCCGGAGCAGTTGGCTATCGTGGGGTTTGGCAACAGCGAGGTCAGCCAGGTCTGTCAGCCACCGCTGACGACCATGACCGTGCCGCATAAGGAGATTGGTATCCAGGCAGGTAAGGCATTGTTGGCACGCTTGAACGATCAGCCCTGGCAGCCCGAAGGTTCGATCCCTTCGACCCTGTGCCGTCGTAGCAGCTGTTAACGATGACGATACCGGGAACCCGCCGATAAGTCGGTATTCCCGGTATCTAACGCTTACCAGCTGTAGTTTATCCCGACACGGTAGCGCGTCTGGCGGTTATCGTGTTGGCTATCTTGCTTCACGTTCCCCACCTCAACATAAGGCTTCCAGTTTTTATCCCATTTGTAAGCCAGCTTGACGTTATGTTCGTAATCGGTTTTGCCATCGTCAAAAATAACCTTGTTGCTGCTCTTATACACGTAGTTATATTCGGCCGACCAGTCCTTGTAGAAGTTATAACCTAACCAAAAATCACCACGGTTGGTTTTCTCATCCCCCTCTGAACCTTTTGAGGTGGTACGCTTATATTCGTAGCGATATCTGCCTGCCACATAAATGTCTTTGGTAAAGTTATACTGCGCACGCAGATAAGGACGATAGCCGTTGCTATTACTGTTGGACTCTAGCGAGAACCCTGGCTGCAGGGTGATCGCATCAAATTTATGCTGATAGCTGACGACGGCCTCGGTCCCATTACTGACCTGCTCGTGGAAAGGTTTATCAGGCGTCGAGTCTGAAGAGTCCTGACGCCATTTTGCTTCCAGAGAGAATCCCAGGCCGTTATCGAAACGATGTGATACCAGCATTCTATTTTTATGGTCGCCTTTGGCTGTATCCTGCCATTCATGGCGCAAATCAAGCGACATGGCCATTGCACTAAAGTTTGCTACAGAGGCTAACACCAGAGTCAATAATTTAAATTTCATTATTACTACCCTTATCATTAATTATAGAAAAGACATCCCCACTCTAATTAAGGGGGTTATAGTGTTATTTGAAATACTTATTACTCAAAAACGGAAATAGCGAGCATATGACTTAAAACAAAATTTATCTTTTTTGATGAATAAAGATTACCCAATATAAATAGCCGTACGTAATACCGCGCCACAATAAGTCTCTGACAGATGGGTGCTATGCAGGTTAGCCGACCGTTGAGCGCATGGATGCACGATACGAGCCCCCAGGGACGGGTTCACGGCGTGTCGGCGTTCTGCATAACTCCCAGCTGTATCACTATAACTAACAGCTATTTAAATAAGCCTTATCTCATTGCGCGTTTCAGAATGCGGTCGCCCTGGCGCTGGAAATCTGTCGCCACTTCCTGCACCGTTTTCTTACCATAATCGATATTCTGAATGGCATCCTGGAACAGCACCACGATCTGCGGGTCGTCAAAATACGGTGAAGCGCTGATGGCATGCGGCAGTGACAATGCCAGTTTCAACCCGGAAACGGCCGGATCGCTATCCTGGATAGCTCCACTTTCGCGCAACTGGCTGACGGCCACTTTGCTTAACGGCACGCCACGTTCCAGCTTCAGCGCCTCAACGCCTTCCTTGCTGTTTAACAGGAAGTTAATCAACATTGCCGCTTCTTTTGGATGTTTGCTGCTTTTACCAATCGAGAACATTTGCGACGGTTTGAAGAACAATCCGGCATCCTTGGCTCCTGGCAGCATCGGGTATGGCCCCAGTTCAAGCTTGGCCGGTGCCTTCAGGTTGTCGGAATATTTGTTGATGGTGGAGTTCCACATATAGGTTCCGCCCCACTCCCCCGCAATCCAGGGTTTCATCTCATACATATTGCTTTTGCCGAACGAGGCATAGTATTTCGATGACGGCATGACGTGGCTATCCACCATGTCTTTATACATCTGGAAGAAATCGACCCATTGCGCTTCGCTGTAAGCAAACTTTTTCTTAGACTCGTCGATAATATCGACGTTATATTTTTGGATCATATACGAGCGCAACAAGGCAAAGGTATCCTGGTGCTCTAACACCACCGGATAGTATTTCTCGCCCAGTTTTTCGTTGAAGGTTTTACCGGCAGCGAGTAATTCATCCCAGTTATTGGGATATTGCACACCCGCGTCTTTCCAGGTGACATCGTTATAATAGAAAACGCGCGCGGTCACTGAAATCGGGATGCCGTTCAGCTTGCCGTCAATCGTGGTGGTTTGCAGCTCTTTGGGATCAAATTGGGTCAGATCCAGATACTCACTCACCTTGTTCAGGTCATAGAACCCGGTGCCGGTTTTTGAAAAGATCGGCAGCCAGTTCCAGTTGGTTTGCATCACATCCGGCTCGGTGCCCCCGGCGATTTGGGTGGTCAGGCGTGAAAGGTGACCGTCCCAGCCGGTGTATTCCGATTTCACCTTGATATTCGGGTTCTGCTTCTCGAACGCTTCAATCGCTTTCAACGTAACCTGATGGCGGCCATTGCCTCCCCACCAGGACATACGTAAGTCAACCTGTTCAGCAGCAAAGGCCTGATGGGCAAATATCGCCATGGATGAAGCTACCAGAGTACGTAAGACTATTTTTTTCATTATTGACCACTCCTGTTAAAGAGAAATATTCTTTTCTGTTTTCGCATCAAAAATGTGGCATTTATCCATATCGAATTTGAAGTAAACCGGACGATGCAGCCCATTTTTCAGGATCGGTTTGACGTCATCGGAAGGAATACGGCAGGTCAGTTCAAAATCATTCACCTTCAGGTAAACAAAGAACTCATGGCCCATATTCTCGACGCGGACCAATTCCCCTTCGGAGTGGTTGCCCTCAAACGGCGACTCTGAAATTGACACAAACTCGGGCCGCACGCCAAAGAACACGTCCTGCCCGACAAAGCTGGCGACCTTATCCTGCTGATACTGGCTGAGGGTCAAGGTGTAATTACCGACGGTAAGGCCGATTTTGCCGTCCTTCTCTACCAGCTTGCTCGGCTTGATGTTCATTTCTGGCGCCCCGATAAAGCCGGCGACAAACATGTTTTTCGGGAAGTGATACAGGTTGTCTGGCGTATCCACCTGCATGATATGGCCCAGCTTCATCACGCAGATACGGTCGCCCATGGTCATGGCTTCAGTCTGATCGTGGGTAACATAGACGGTGGTCGCCGGTTTGCCGCTCTTTTTCAGCTGCTTGTGCAAATCGGAAATACGGATACGCATCGAAGCACGCAGCTTGGCATCCAGGTTAGACAACGGTTCATCAAACAGGAACACGTCTGGTTTTTTCACAATTGCGCGGCCCACGGCCACACGCTGCGCCTGCCCACCAGAGAGTTGGCGTGGCAAACGATCCAACAGCTCTTCCAGCTCCAGGATCTTGGCGGCTTCGTTAACCTGCTCTTCAATCTGCTCTTTAGGCAGCTTGCTCAGCTTCAAACCAAACGCCAGGTTGTCTTTTACCGTCATATGCGGATACAGCGCATAGTTCTGAAACACCATGGCAATACCACGGGATTTAGGGGCCAGATTATTCACCACGCGGTCGCCAATGCGCACTTCGCCGCCGCTGATGGTTTCCAGCCCTGCCAGCATCCGCAACGTGGTCGATTTGGCACAGCCGGAAGGGCCGACAATCACCATAAACTCGCCATCGGCAATGGTCAGATTGATGCCATGTACCGCCTTATAGCCGTTGCTGTACACTTTCTGCAGATTGTTAAAAATGACTTCAGCCATGATAGATCCTCAATTAACCTTTAATTCCGCTGCTGGTAACGCCCTGCACAAAGTAGCGTTGGGCCAGGAAGAACACGATGATGGACGGCAGAATAGAGATGCTTGCCATAGCCAGGATTTCGTTCCACGGCGCACCTTCTGTCACGTCGATAGACATTTTCAACGCCAGCGCAATTGGGTACTTATCGACGCTGTAGACGTAGATCAACGGGCCAATAAAGTCATTCATCGACCACATAAACTGGAACAGGGCGACGGAGATAATCGCCGGTTTCAGGATCGGCACCACCACATACCACAGCACCTGGAACGAGTTGCAACCATCAATCTGGGCCGCCTCTTCCATATCCCGTGGCACACCGCGCAGGAACTGGATCAACATAAAGACGAAGAACCCTTGGGTCGCAAATGCCAGCGGCAAATAGAGCGGCAGGTAGCTGTCCAGCATGCCCATTTCACGGAACATGATGTATTGCGGGATCAGTAACACCGTGCTCGGCAGCAACATGGTGGTGATCAGCGTGGCAAACCAGAATTTCTTCCACGGGATCTCAAAGCGGGCAAAACCGTAGGCCACAATGGTCGAAGAGATAATGGTTAATAACACCTTGGGGATCACAAATTTAAAGGTGTTAAGCATGTAATGACCAAAGTTATATTCCGTGCCGGTTTTCCAACCGTTAACGAAACCATCCGAGGTCGCATTGTCTGGCCACAGGCCCAGGGTAGTGAAGATCTCCTGATTGGGTTTAAACGATGCCGAGAACATCCACACCAGCGGATACAGCATCAACAATCCCACCAGCAGCAGCACGACGTAACGAATAGCGGCGCTGATTTTTTCCCGGCGCAATGTGCGCTGAACTTCACGCTCAGCGATTTCCTGCGCACTGGACATGGGTAATTGGTTCTGTTGCATATCAGCCATTTTTGCCACCCTTATCTGCCGAGTAGAAGACCCAATACTTCGATGATTTAAAGGCGATTGAGGCGAACAAGGCCACAACCAGGAACAGGATCCACGCCAATGCGGCACCGTAGCCCATATCAAAATATTTAAAGGCGGTATCGTAGATATACAGTGAGAACAGATAGGTGTAATGGGTTGGCCCGCCCCCGGTAATCACATACGGAGCCGTAAACTCCTGGAACGCCTGCGTGGTCTGCATAATAAAGTTGAAGAAAATCACCGGCGTGATCAGCGGTACCGTGACTTTCATAAACATCTGCCACTTGGAAGCACCATCAATCATGGCCGCTTCATATTGTGACTGTGGCACGTTTTGCAGCGCCGCCAGGAAGATCACCATCGCAGAGCCGAACTGCCATACACGCAGCAACGTGACCGACATTAATGCCAGTGAAGGCTCTCCCAACCAGTTGACCGGATCCATCCCAAAGACACCGATAAAGCTGTTTAGCAGCCCGTCGATGGCAAACAACGCACGCCACAGCACGGCGATAGCCACGCTGCTGCCCAGAATAGAAGGAACGTAATAGGCCGTACGGAAAAAGCCGATGCCACGCAGTTTAAAATTAAGGACAAAAGCGATACCTAACGCAAAGGCCAATTTTAACGGGATGGTCAGAAACACATATGCAAAGGTGACGCCCATCGATTTCCAAAAAAGATGGTCTTCCATCAGCATATAACGATAGTTTTCCACCCCGTTAAACACCGGGGGATTCATCAGGTCATATTCCGTAAAACTCAGCAAGAATGATGACACAAAGGGGAACGCCGTAAATATGATCAACCCTATTATATAAGGTGATATATAGGCTAACCCCAGCATTCTGTTTTCATTCATGGTTGTTACCCATAGCCATTTAAATAGAAAAAGAAATGAAATTAGTTAAGTAAAATTTAAGTAAGGTTAAACAATAGAAATGACAAGCCCGGCAGTCTGCCCAGGTTCAGCATCCTCCCTGTCGTGATAAATCGATAAATTTTTTCAGGCGTTCGCTGGCCAATTTCAGCCAATCATCAGCGGCCAATGCTCGCATTGTCACTATGCCGTCGGGTTGCTTGCTACAGTAGGATAATTCCATTTTTCGGTCTCCCAGATGATCCGGTCATCTACCAACCAACAAACTGAAACACTATTTCAAATTATTATATCTGAAATTTTTCCAACGTCATTCAGTGGATGGCAAAAGTGTGACCAAAGTAGAAACGTTGTTTTGATTTTTTTATTTAAAAACAAAAATTATCAAAACCACGCACCGAAATAAACATAATATTATGATAAATAAGGATATTTATTCTTGATGGATTTGTAACGCCAAGGATAGCAATGTTGATGAGATCGGTTAGTCAATTGTAGGTAGATAGAATCAGCGGATTTGGGCCGAGAGGGGAAGTATGAATGCCGTCATTGATAGTTACATTTGTGATTTCAGCAGGTTGGCAAGGGGGAGGGTCTAACTGGAAGGGAGAAGAATAGACGGCCTTGCTACTCTATGGGCAGCAAGGCCGTGCGTTAAATCAGGCGTCTTCTTCGCCAGAGCTGGCTCTGCTTTCGCGCGGCAGCGGCTTACCGTAGTCCTGACCGTTATTACGCGTTAGCCAAAGCGATAATGCCTTCAGCGAATCGGGTGTGAACTCGTCGCAGCGGGTGGTGATCTCCTCTGGCGTCAACCAGCTCACTTCAGCTACTTCTTCTTCCTGCAGAGCAAACGGACCATTGGCCACACAGCTAAACAACGCCCCCCAAATACGGCACTGTTCCTCTTCAAAGTAGAACAAGCCATGTTCGGCAAACGGGATCCCGGCGATACCCAGTTCTTCTTCCGCCTCACGGCGGGCAGAGTCCAACACGTTTTCCCCGCTTTGTACCACTCCCCCTGCGGTGGCATCCATCCAACCCGGGTAAAAATCTTTGGTGTCAGTGCGCCGCTGCACCAGAATTTTCCCCATGCCATCATGCACCACAATATAGGTCGCACGATGACGCAGCCGTTGGGCACGCATCTGTTGACGACTGGACTGAGCAATCACTTCGTTTTGCTCGTTTACGATATCAACCCACTCGGTATCTGCAGCCTGATCCTGTTCCGCCATCCTGTAAAACCTTCTTTTTTGGGCGCGATGCATGCCGCGCACGGGTTATGCTTCAATTATTTTTGGTATGTGCCCCTGCTCTGCCAAGCCACAACCATGGCTGCCACTTTCGAGCTATCGGGTCTATAAAATTAGTGCGTTAACGCCACCTCTGCAACAACCTTGCCGTTGTGCAACTCGAGCACGCTCAAGACGTCGTCTGCCAGTATGCCATAGCTGGCTGGAAAACCCCCTTTCGGGATGCTGACCGAACCGGGATTAAAACAGTAGATATCCCCTTGCCTTTGTGCCTGGGGCAAATGCGTATGCCCATACACCAGCACGTCTCCGTCCGTTAAAGGCGGTAATGTGTTGGGATGATAAAGGTGCCCGTGGGTTAAAAACAATCGTCTTTTGGCTAATAGCACCTGTTGGTAAGGGGCCATCATCGGGAAGGAGAGCAGCATCTGATCGACTTCACTGTCGCAATTACCGCGAACGGCAACGATCTTGTCACTAACGTGATTCAATCGTTCGGCCACCTGCGCGGGCTGATAGTTATCTGGCAAGGCGTTGCGCGGACCGTGATTCAGTAAGTCACCCAACAGTATCAACCAATCGGCCTGGCTTTGAGCAAACAATTCGAGGATTTTGTCGGTGGCGGAGAGCGAACCATGCAGGTCCGAGGCGAACATCAGCTTCATAATCTTTCCTTTAACACGGAATATGAAACCATTTTAACGTAGCTGGGGTAGACAACAAGCGGTGGGTAAAACAGGTGGCCGATATTCGGCCACCTGAAGAACATCAGGCGCGGGCCAGCAGTTCTTTGACAAACGCCACAATCTCCGGCTTTTTACCGTTGGAGAACAGGCATTCCTGGAAGCGAGGGCCGCTAACGGCGGTCTTCACCAGCTCTGGATCGATGGCGCGCAGCGTATCAAGGTAGTTGTCTTTGATCACTGCCTGCTTAACCTGATTGAGGATACCGGCATTACGAACCTGAGGTTCCTTACGTTCCACCGGATAACCTTCACCTTTACGCCCGGTAAAGGCCTTCTCAAAGATATAGCGCACGTTCAACTCTGCACCCCAGCCAAAGCCTTTGGCAAACGGCAGGGACAGCGCATTACCGTTGTTGATCTGAGCGAACAGGAAAGCATCCGCAGGATCGATACAATAGCCGCACACTACGCCAGGATGGATGTTCAGTGACATCAAGGCACCCTGCCCGGTACCGCAGCCGGTGACCACAAAGTCGACCGCTTCGGCGTTCAACAGAATGCTGGCCATAATCCCTAAATGGATATAGGTCAGATGGTGATCCTGCTCATCGCTCATACCCACGTTGAACACCGCATCATGATTGCCAGCCGCAACCGCCTGCAATTGTTCGAGAACCAGCGCATTTTTACCCGCCTGGCTGTTTTCCATCATCAGTGCAATATTCATCTTTTGCTCTCCGCAAATAAAATCAATCGGTTATTCTTTGTCTGGTTAGCGAGCCAACCAGCCGCCATCTACCGCTACGGTGTAGCCATTGATGTAATCCGAAGCCGGTGAAGCCAGGAATACCACCGGCCCCATCAGATCTTCTGGCAGGCCCCAACGGCCAGCCGGGATGCGCTCGAGGATTTCCTCACTACGAGCCTGATCGTCGCGCAGTTGGCGAGTATTGTTCGTCGCCATATAGCCAGGAGCCAACGCGTTCACGTTGATACCGTGGCTGGCCCATTCGTTGGCCAACAGACGGGTAACACCCATGACTGCGCTCTTGGACGCGGTGTAAGACGGCACACGGATGCCCCCTTGATAAGACAGCATGGAGGCGATATTGATGATCTTGCCGCCGGTGCCTTGGGCAATAAACTGGCGGGCCACCGCCTGAGACATGAAGAACACCGTCTTGATGTTCAGGTTCATCACGTCATCCCAATCTTTTTCGCTAAACTGCAGCGCATCCTGGCGGCGAATGATGCCCGCGTTATTGACCAGAATATCAATATGGCCGAATTCGGCCACCGCACGCTCTAGCAGCTCAGGCAGCACTTCCAGTTTGCTCAGGTCGGCTTTCAGGCTCAGGAAACGACGCCCCAGCGCGGTAACTTTGGCGATGGTTTCTTCCGGCTCAACCACGTTAACGCCAACGATATCACAACCCGCTTGAGCCAGCCCTATGGCCATCCCCTGCCCCAGCCCGGTGTCACAACCGGTCACAATCGCCACTTTACCCTGTAATGAAAAATTATCGAGAATCATGCTCTTGTCCTTAGTACTCAGGGCATCAGCGGCCCTTGTCAAAAGTGGGGATAGCGTTGCAATCCCGCCAGTGTCCGCAGCTTGCTGCCATACAGGGGGAGCGATATTGCTCGCCCCTGTCATCATGATGGCGCAAGTCTAACGCTTATCCATGACGCGATCAATAAAATTGAAACAATGTTTTATTTTAAATGAAAGTAATTTTTGATTGTGTGATGTGTGCCGTTTTCATCAGGGCAAAAACGACGCCGCAGGTTCATCACATGCGGCGCCCCTAAGGAGGGTTATTTCACTGCTGACAACATAAAGGCATTGTTGTCGGCGATGTTTCCCACCACCGCATCGGCATATTCTCCCGGCTTGCTGCGCAGCGAGACGTTGCCGCTGAATACACCCTGCTTATCCTGCGTGGTATATGGGCCCGGGCGGAAAATGTAGTTAAACCTCTGGTTATCAATCGCCATATTGTTGGTGACTTGCAGTGCGCCAGGGTTGAAGTTGTCGGTAAACCCATCCATGCCGTTTTCAATGGCGAGGCTGTTAGTCACCTGATGGGCCACTGGCAACCCTTCTCCCCCCAGTTTGAAACCATTATTGACATTGCGCAGCGCGACGCTGTTCTCGATGATCACCTTGCCGTTCGGGCCATCCTCGATCTTGTTAAACAGATCAAAACCATCATCCACGTTGTCATGCGAGAAGCAGGCGACGAGCCGATTCCCCTCACCCACACGCATTTTGACGGCAAAGCCATCCGCATTGATCAGGCCTGGGTCCTTGTTGGCGTATGATTCGGAATGGGTGATCAGGTTGTGGCTGGCCCACAGTGGTCGATCGGCGTTGGCCGGGGAGGAAATGACAATTCCGGTATCATCCGCATGGTGTGCCACCACCCGGTCAAGGTGGTTATGGCTGCCCGAAATACGCAGGCTTTTTTCCGTTACCGTGATGCCCTGAATATCCCAATAGCTGGCTTCCAGTTCCATCCCGTGCAGCACCACTTCATCCCCAAGCGGCCGGAGCTTTTTGGCATGCTTGGCGGTGCCACTGGCTACGGCAGGTATGACAGCCAAGGGATAATCCCCCGCCGCCAGCCAAAGCGTGCCGCCCGGCGTTAATGACTGCACGGCGGTGGCAAAATCCAGCGGGTGCTGCTGGCTGCCATCATTTTCGGCTTTGCCCTGTGGCGCAGCATACAGATTAGCGGCGTCGGCATAGCGCGCTTTGCGCACCAGCAACTTGTCACTCTGAGCGTTGCCTTTTGCCGTGGTGAAACGGTAATCCAGCGCGGTTTCCGCCTTCTTCAGCGCAACCTTCACCGCCAGCATCTCTCCGGCCTGTACCTTACGCTCTGCGGCAATGACCACGCCGTCCTGGCTTAGCGACAGAGTGCCACTCTCATTGCTGCGTAGCTGGAAGACATAATCATCCGTGGCGGATATTGGCGCAGAACCGATCTCGATCTGCAGCGGCATCGCTTTAACCGCAAACTCTTGTGCCGCCGGAAGCTGGCTTTCGCTGAGCGTCAAGCTGGCCTGGTTGACGGTAATGCGTGCGTTACGTGATGCAAAGAAGCCCACGTAGTAACCTTGCGGATCCAGTTTGGTGACGCGGTGCGGATCGTTGGTGGTTTTACTGACCCAGTTGTCGCTGCCCAGCGGGGCGTAGGCCGCGGTAAACCCCTGATCCGTGCGAGCCAGACGCAGCCGGAAGGTTGGCGTTTTCTGCAGATCTACCTCAGGTTGATAACCCTCACGTTTGATCTCGACGCCCGCATTCCCCCAGGAATTGAGCACACCATTGCGGGAAATCAGCGTCATTTTGACCCGCTGATGATCTTTTTTATCCTGCGTCATGATGGCATTCATCACCATGTTGGATGCCGCCGGAAACTCCTCATAACCCTGCTGGACCTTCTCCAACCTTGGTTTGCCGAGGATATCGCGGATCAGCAATCCCGCCCCCTCTTGCCCGGCGGGCAGAGCCATATTTTCCGGGCCAAACTGATCGACCGTCACCTCCGCCTCCAGAACCACATTGGCATTGGCGGGAACACGCGTGTAGTAGAAGGTCAGGCCATCATGGCTATTGCCGATTTTGCCCCCCCGGCTTTCGACGTGGAATGGCATTTTCAGCGGCCCGGCCTGCACCGGCTTGCCATTGGCTATCGTCACCTGATTGGTACCCACTTTTTCCGGCAACACGTTGGTGGCAAAGTTGACATCCGTTGACTGGCCAAAAGCGATGGCCTGCCAAACCAGTTCATTAGCGGCAGGTAGCGGTGCGGCGACACCGTTATGACACACGCTGGCCAGAGCAATTAATAACGACAGAGGTACGATCTTCATTTCCCTTTCCTTGTTTTTAATAGGTAGGGATCCTCCCGCCATGTTGGCGAGAAGATCCTGTCACTGGGTTTTGGGGAGATCAGGCCCGTTAGGCCGGTTTATACACAGGGGTAGAGACTTCAGGAGTGATATTCATCTTCTGGCAGATCTTGCTGTTGCCCCAGCACTGTTCGTAGGGCAGCCCCACCAGTTTCTCGATGACCAGGCGAACGTCGGGTTTGATATCACCGATCTTGCCGCCAGCCTTGATGCGGGCCACTTCGTACAGCACCACCTGATGGGTCTGGCGGTTTAGCGTCATCTGGCTGCTGAAGACAATCGCCATCAGCGCCAACAAGATCACGCCAGCAAAGAACACCCAGGAGATCGCAGTAATAGCGGTTTCCGGCTGAGTGTGAGACTTGGACTGGAAGCCGTAGTAACTGAGGATCGCCCCCATGGTGAAGACGATAATCGAACGCATAATCTTGCCGGAGAAGGTCATCGCCCCAGCATAGATCCCTTCGCGACGGCGGCCGGTAAAGACTTCGTCCACGTCCGCCAGGAAGGTATACACCGTCCAGGGAATGTAATACACGCCGCCGGTGCCCAGGCCAAAGATCACGGTGATGCCGATGATGGCAGCAGTGGCAATATGCGCTGGCAGGTTAAAGAAGTGCAGCAGGGAGTAGCAACAGACCGCAAACATCACGATACCGAGCGCCCAGGAATAAGGTTTACTGAAACCTTTTTTCACGCACAGACCAATAAAGATGGCGGTCGATATCAACTGTAAGATGGCATTCAGGCTGTTCAATCCGGCCAGAATGGCGGGATCGTATTGCAGCACGAAGATCACGAAATAGGTGAATACCGAGGCAAACAGCCATTCCGCGCCGAAGCCGAACAGATACATGCCCAGATGCTTGCGAAATACCCGCAGGTAGAAGGTCGATTGCATATCCCGCGCCAATGAAGCCAACGTTTTGAGCAGCGATTTCTTATGCTTAACCTCCGCTATCGCTTCATCCTTGCGCTCCCAGGAGAACAGATACAGCACGGTGATGGCAATAAACAGGATCACGCCGTAGGTGATGCCGGTATACAGAAAAGGCTGGGCCGATTCTTTACCGTAGAGCAGAATAAACTGCCCTGGGATAAACGCCGCCAAAAAGTTGGCCATCTTGCCAAAAATCGCTTTATAGCCAGTCAGCTTGGAGCGCATGGCGAAATCATCGGTCATTTCGGTCGCCAGCGTCTCGTAAGGCACCATCACCGAGGTATAAATCAGTTCGAAAATAACGTAGGTGGCGAGGTAGTACCAAAAACCAAAGCCCTCAACCCACAGCAGCGGGTAAAAGACCATCAATGGCGCACCAATCAGCAAGAAGAAACGGCGCCGACCAAAGCGCTTACCGAGCCAGGTATTGCCAAAATTATCGGTCAGATAACCCATCACCGGGTTGCTGATAGCATCGATGACGCTCGCAACCGAGAAGATGAATGACGCCTCCAGCAGCGTCAGCCCACAGAACGTGGTGTAAAAATAGAGCAGCCAGGCACCGCTGATCGCCAGCGCGCCGCTACCCAGCAGGTTCCCCCCCCCATAAGCCAGCTGATGCCCTAGCCTGACCGTTCTTCCCTTACCCAGAGCGTTAATACCATTAGTTGTCATCGTTTCTTCTCGCAAACAAAAATAATGAACTGCAATTTCATTTTTACAGGAATAACGTTTTATACTTTTAGGCGAGTTATAATGTTGTGATGAAAGTCACATAAAAAATAAGGGGATCTCATTTAACCCGCTTTAAAACGCGGGCAGCATCTGGCCGCAGTCCCAGCATCAGGGATTGCCCATACGTTATTTTTCTATAATGGCGAGCATGCAACGGCGTCATGCTGGTTGGCTATGAGCAAAACCGCGATCTGCCATCAATCGGGCAAAGCGCAACGATTTATGCGATGCAGCTCTCATAAATCACCCGTTCGGGTTGGCCTAATCCGTCACTTTGATATCATTTTTCTAAATTTATGAAACGATGTTTTATTTAATTAAAGGATCGCCTGAACAGCGGCGGTTTATCGATAAGGTTAAGGGAGGCCATCGTGGCTAAAGGTTCAATCCACCAGTTCAATTTCCATCGTACAACCGATGCCGGTACCGGCGCACAACTCACCCGCCTGACACCGCCTGAAGTGCTGTGCCATCGCAACTACTTCTACCAGAAATGTTTCACCAACGACGGCAGTAAACTGTTGTTTGCTGGCGAATTTGACGGTAACCGCAACTACTACCTGCTGGATCTGCAACGGCAACAAGCGGTGCAGTTGACCGAAGGCCCGGGCGACAACACCTTCGGTGGTTTTTTATCCCCGGACGATCGTTTCCTGTATTACGTGAAGAATGAGCGTGAGTTGCGCCGGGTAGAACTGAGCAACGGCAATGAACAAACCGTGTATCGAGTGCCTGAAGAGTGGGTTGGCTACGGTACCTGGGTTGCCAACAGTGAATGCACCAGCCTGGTGGGCATCGAAATCGATCGCCAGGATTGGCAACCTCTGACCGACTGGAAAATTTTCCACAGCTTCTTCACCAAAAACCCGCATTGCCGCCTGCTGCGTGTCGATTTGGCCAGCGGTGAATCACGCGTGATCTATGAAGACCGCATCTGGCTGGGCCACCCAATCTATCGCCCATACCATAGCGACTGCGTCGCCTTCTGCCACGAAGGGCCGCACGATCTGGTAGATGCCCGCATGTGGCTGATTAACGAAGACGGCAGCAATATGCGCAAGGTAAAAACTCATGCCCCAGGCGAAAGCTGCACCCACGAATTCTGGGTCCCGGACGGTTCGGCCCTGATGTACGTCTCTTATTTGAAAGGCCAGCAAGAGCGCAACATCTGCCGATACGATCCACAAACCGGGCAGGACGAGATCGTGATGACCATGCCAGCCTGTTCGCACCTGATGAGCAACTACGACGGCAGCCTGTTAGTGGGTGACGGTTCGGCTACGCCGGTCGATATCAAGGATTCTCAAGGCTACACCATTGAGAACGACCCGTGGCTTTACGTGTTCGACGCCAAACAAAAACGTCAGGCACGCCTGGCCGCGCATAACAGCTCATGGCGCGTGCTGAATGGCGACCGTCAGGTAACGCATCCGCACCCATCCTTTACCCCGGACAACCGGCAAGTGCTCTTCACCTCCGATTTTGAGGGTGAACCTGCGCTGTATCTAGCCCGCTTGCCGGAAGATCTCTTTGCTTGATGGCAATATTTGATTGAGGAACAACCATGTTTATCTACAAACAGGATTGTGCGTTAGAAGATTTAGGGAACGGCGTGACACGCCGCATTCTCGCCCATGGCGGCACCATGATGGCGGTGGAGGTCAACTTTAGCCAAGGTGCTGTCGGCCCGTTGCACAGCCACCCGCACGAGCAACTGACCTACGTACTTTCCGGCCGCTTCAGCTTCACCATCGATGGCGTCACCAAGGAAGTGGCTGCCGGAGATACCTTGTACAAAAAGCCCGACGTGGTGCATGGCTGCGTCTGCCTGGAGGCCGGAACCTTACTGGATACCTTCACTCCACAGCGTGAAGATTTCCTGAAGTAATCTCATGTGCTCCCGGCCATCATGCCGGGAGCATTTGCCCCCCAATAAGCTGTAGCAATTCCCCCCCTCCTCTTGCATAAAATTGCCCTGTTCCCCTTGTCCACACCAACAATATACCTGCCGCCAAACCGACCACAGACGAGAAATATCAATAATTCATATTCCAAACAATTAAACACTCACACATACACCAAGTGAATATATATGGGTCATTCTCAGTAATTGACCAATAAGTTAAGGATTGTTCTTATCTTTTGATTTTATTGAAATAATTGGTAACTTATCGATAAAATCAATTGTTTTTGTCATATCGATCTATTTTATTGATCATTAAAAACATCTCTGCTATCCTATGTAATATAAATTTTCAATATAAATCAATGGAATGAGTAAATATCATGGCTTACTGCGAGTATGTCGGCTATTGCCCACATTGTGATATTTCCATCGAGCTGACAGGGAACGTTCCTCCCTACGTTGAGGGGGCGGGCTGCTGCTGGATGTGCAGCAAGAAACTCATCCTGATTTTCAGAAAGTCGGCAAAAAACCGTGCACGCCATCGACAAGATTGCGACTCATCCGCCAACGCGCGTACCAGATAGGATTATTACTGATTAGGATGATCAACTATGCCTGATATTCATATCTACACGGTGAGTAATGACCGCTATTTCTCCGCCGGCTTACACGCGCTGCTTAGGCACGGTGAAACCTTGCCCCACAATAAAATAGCGTTGCATGAATTACCCTTCGAGAAAGAGACATTCGAGGCTCACACGCTGCCGAAGCTGAAAAATAGCGCCTGTGATTTTCTGATTTTGGATTGCAGTTGCGGCTTTATTAATTATTACGGCGCCTGTTCCGCGCTCTATGCCGCCCTTGAGCAGGGCACGCTGGAGGCCAGGATCATCTTGATGTATGAAAACAGCCTGTGCCTGACCAACCCGGATATGTACAACCATTTTATCACCCTGGATAAAAATGCCTGCGTAGAGGATATCTTGCTAGCGATATCCCCTCGCCAAACGGTGCAGGATGAGTTTGATGCCGAGGAAGAGGAAGCCACGAGCCGGCAGTATCTGACCGGCCGAGAGCTGATCGTTATTAACGAAATCTACAGCGGTGTACAGCCTTATGAGATCGCCAAAAAGCTCAAGCTCAGGCTAAAAACTATCAACTGCTATAAAAACCGGGCGATGAAAAAGATTTGTAGCAAAAGGCCTCAGGATTTGCATCCCTAAATACCCGCACGCCCTTGTTGCTCCCCCCTATTCGGCAAGGGCTTGGCCGATACTATTTTTGTACCAGACTTCGGTGCTGTTCCAGCTCATACTCAATAAATGCGTTAATCATCGTACGGTAAACTTTTTCAATAATGTCTTCGGGGAGTCCAACCGCAGCGGCTTCTGCCCTGACCTTATCAATGACCCTCTGAACCCTGTCAGGGGCGCGAACAGCATCCTGATCTTTTTTGAATCCGGCGGCTGCTTTCACCAACCGGCCACGTTGGGCAATGAGTGAAACAAGTTGGGAGTCGATGCCATCTATGGCCTTTCTTACGTCTTCGATAGAAGAAAAATGCATTGATGTACTCTCAGGCTAGTTCAAAAGTACAAGCTATCATAGCTATCGATGACTGTCCTACCCTTTTAAGCTTCCTATAGGGTTATGGCTGCCTTTGCCACATTCGCTATAGAGAGGTTGAGCAAGTCACATAGGTTACGCCGTCTAACGGGAAACTGAATAAATTACCGTTCCCCAGGTAAACATAATGCCGTTCGTTACCGGCAGCGGTAAGCTCCCTCACCCAATAGTTACCCGCAAACCAACCGTTAGAGTATCGACTCATGCTGCCCCATTCATTCCATAATCTGGCATTGGCATCCCGGTTGGCCCCGGTCTGGGCTATCGGGGTTCGGTCTGTCATCTCACTATAGCTCGGCACCGCGTAGCCGCCCCCTTGGGAACTGCACCAAGCGGCAGCCTCACTGACCCCCATAAGGAAGTAGCTATTATTTCTGAACCAGCGGTTGACGGTGAATTGATAGGTTAACGTTGAGCCATTGCCTGTATGTTCGGCCGTAATGGTGACCCGATTATTAGCCGATGTAGGTTCTTGATTAAATCTCACATTACCGCTGCTATCCACGCTGGCCCAGCTCTGATCGCTACTCCAGCTATAGGAACTGTTCCCGGTAGGATCCTCGCCAACCACCAACTGAAACTCCGCACCGGTAAAGCCTGTTTTAGGGAAGCCATCATCAGCCGAGAATGAGGCGCCGTTGGCCAAGATATGTGTCATCTGCACGTCAGCAAAAAACGCAACGTTAACGGTAGCTGAAACACCATTGGCGGTGGTGGCCGTGACATCACTATTGACGGCAGTGTCACTGGTCAGGGCTATTTTCACCTCACCGTTGCTGTCCGTCACGCCACTGATCGCCAGCAGCGTTACGCCGTTGGTCGCGGTGAAGTTAACCGTTTCACCCTCAATACTGTTGCCATGGCGGTCTTCGACATAGACCAGCACATTATTATCGTCGATGCCATTGGCCCGCGCATTGTCCTGGGTGACTTCCGCATGCACAACCTCCACCGGGCCAGCAACAAACAGCGTATTGACCGACTGAGCATCATCATCAATCCTGGCCGTTACCTGAGTGTTACCGGCGATCACATTCGTCACATAAGCCGTTGCCTCGCCCTCAATTCCCGTTTGCGCACTGGCCGAGATCGCGCCCATATTATCGGCATCGAAAAGTACCGTTGCACCCACGACAGGCGTGCCATCCAGATATTGAACGGTAACATGTACGGTGTTCACCGACAGACCATCGGCAACCGCACCCAGGGGAGACTCGGCCCATACCAGGCTGGAAAGCATCCGCTGCCACTTGATATTGATAGGGCTAGGTAGCTGAACCGGCAGTCCTTCACTTGGAATGGTAATATCGGGGTTGGTTTGAGGGGTTACGATCACGTTCAACGCACTGCCCGCCAGGATGTTACTGAGCTCCAGAGTATAACTGGGGCTGGTTGCCCCATTAATGGCAGCACCGTCCAACGTCCACTGGTAGGTCGTTCCCTGCTCCGCATCGCCATCAACATCATTGAAGGAGGATGTCACGGTAATCACCTCCCCGGCCCGCGGCTTGACGTTGTCTACCGAGAGCGTGGTGGTCGGTGGCCGTCCGTGGACTGGCTGGGTAGATTGCTGGACAGCCTGCACCATCTGGCTCATCACGACGATCAGAACCAGTAATATCCTGAATACAAAAATCTTAAAGATATTATTGCGATGCAACATCCAGCGTATCCATCATACTGATTTGTTAAACCAACTGGCCCAGGCACGCCTGAAGCATGCCTGGGCTGACTCTTTATTATTGAGCCGCAGGGTTGCTGACAACTACCTGAACTCTCAGTCTCTGGTCTGTCCGTACAGGGGTGTAGGTGCTGCTGGTTGCCCCGCTTATGTTGCTGTAAGTATTTGTGCCCTGGCCAGTTTCAAGCTGCCACTGGTAGGTCACGCCATTACAGGTCCCCCCCGCACAGGTTGCTGTCGCAGTCAAAGTAGAGTCAACCTGTGGATAGCCACCAACGTCACCGGTCACCGTCACGCCGGTGACTGTCCCACCAGCAATAACTGTCAAGGTATTGGAGGGAACCACTAAACCCACAGCCGGATCGGTAATGGCCGGGTCGGTGTGCGGAGTCACTAACACGGTTATGGCTTTGCCCAAGTCTCCGGCAACAATGGTGTAGGTATTACTGGTCGCCCCTGCAATATCTGCACCATCTGCCTGCCATTGGTAGGTCTCCGGTATCGCCGTATCACCATCCGCATCGCTGAACGCCCCTGCGGTACCGATACTCAAGGTATCGCCGATGTCGATCAAGCCGTTGCCGCTGGCATTGTCAGAAACGATGGTACTCTGCGTCACTACCGGGGCCCGCCCTCTTACGGTGGATGTCGGGCTGGAGGTCACCGCCGACCAGGCAGAACCGACTATCAGCATACTGAGCAACATTCCCGATAGCAGAGACACCAGCCCTCTGCGTGAGCCAATCTTGTTGTTCATTGTTTTCTTTCCTCTGCTGTACTCAAAATCAATGTTTGAATCACCTTCCAGGCCAGCCTGGAATAATGATAAAACCCCGGTCTTAATGCGATACCACTCGAATAGCCCGTTTCTGTAAGTTTGCTGTCACCGTCAATGTTTCTGAGGTTGCACCAGGAATTGCGACAAAGACCCCCGAACCTGCAGATGACTCCACTTCCCACTGATAATTCATTGGTATTCCGTTACACAAGGCAATTGAACACATTGCAACGGCCAGGAGGTTATCCCCAACGACAGGATGCCCAGTCAGCTCGGTGCCGTTGCTGTATATCAACAATTTGGCCGGTGTTTCTGGCACAAAAGAGATCTCTGTACTTGCCAGGTAGTCACCAATAGAGGCGGTAACGGTGGTGACTCCGGCATTAACATTGGCTAGCTTCACCGTCACCTGCCCCTCATTATCTGTTCTGGCCGCTGGGGACAGGACCGTCGCACCATTGTCTACCTCAAACTCCACTGCGGTAGCATCGATAGGATTGCCATGGCTATCGGTTACCCTTGCTTCAACCTTATTAACATCAACGCCATTAGCGTATGCATGATCGCTAATCACCATCAGCTCAATGGTCGCAGTACCGCGATCGGCGGTGAGCACCACGTCGTGCGACTTCATCTCCACGGCAGCACCATTGACTGTAGGAACTACGGTTACCGTGCCTGCGACTGTTCCACTCAGTTTGGCACTGTACACGCCGTTATTTTCCGTTACCGCGCTCAGAGTAACCTCGGGAATACCCGTAACCTCAAAGGCCACCGTTAACCCGTTAATCGGCTGGTGATTGATATCCTGGGCAGTAAAGTCCAACGTACTGGTCTGTAAACCATCAGCAATAATTTCTGCCGGTTCGACGCTAAAAAGGGAGTTTTCCGGGCTCAGTACCTGACTACTTGCGATTAAATTAACTTTAGCTGAAGCCAGAGAGATATCATTAATGGTTGGAGCAATAATAGCCTCTCCCTGGGAGAACCCTGCCGTTAACTGATAGGTGTAGACCCCCGGTGCGGTCTCGGTAACGGCACTCAACAGCGGGTTACTGATAGGCTGAGCGGCCCCCGTATTCGGTGTAAAATGCAAATCCGCAGTCAGTTGGTCCCCCACTCCCTGAACCGGCAAATTGTTAAGGTCTTTTAAATTCAAGGTAATCATGCTTTTGGCAACGCCATCAGCAGGTATTTCGGCCGGGGAAGCCTGAATGCTGGAATTGACTATGCTGACATTTTGTTGGGTGACAACGATCTGCGTGGTACTACGGTTTGAAGCATTGCCCTGATTATCATAAGCCACGGCAGCTAACGTATAATTATTATTGCCTGCCATAAATGGGGGTAATTTTATCGAAATGCTTTGTGAGGACGTTTGTACTACCATCCCCCCGGCTGCCACTAACGATGCGCTATCCCAATCGATGCGTTCAAGCCCATATTTCGCCGCCACCTGCGCATCCACTTTGATCGTTTCAAAGGCACTTCCGGTCATTTGATCCGGCAATGCCAATTGGATTAACGTCTGTTTCTGGTACTCCAGCACTATCTGGTTATTACGCTCCACCAGATCATAACGGCTACCGGCCAGCGTACGGCTTGCTGCCACCGCAGAGGGATCAATTTGCGCCTGTCAGGATTCCCCCAGACGGTAGTTCAGTTGCATACTGATGCTGGTATCGTTACGGCTACCTTTACCGGCACGGTGCTCTGCTCCGATAGTGATCAGGGGGATAGGCGTATAGGTGATCCCCGCGGTGATCGCATAGGGATTTTTCTGCCGGTCATCCTTGCCAAACAATGCCACTTCGTCACCCCGGTACTGCTCAAACATCAACTTTCCGCCCAACTGAGGATAAGCGGGCAAATAAGCCTCTGCCCGCAGATCATAGCCGTTGGCAGGGCGCTCATTGTAATCGGCAAAATCCCGGGATTGATGCCAATCGGTGAGAGCCAGATAGCTGTTAGCTGACAGCTTCAGGTAATCCGTCCAGGCTTCAACACCAAAGCCGACGCGGTTGTTCTTACCCGTCATGTCACGATCATAAAAGGCGTTAACCCCATACATCCAATTGTCTTGCACAGTCCGAACGCCTGCCCCGAGATTGACGGTGTTGCGGCTGTCTTTATTTCTCATCCCTAACTGGCTAAATAAAAGCGATTTCTTGTCATCATAAAGCGGGACCAGAAGATCTACCGAGCTCCCTTCCAGGCTAAAGTCATCATTAAGATTAAGTTGAACGCGCGCCGTACCATACGAACTCAGCCAATGCTGTGCCGAATCATTGATTTCACCCACCACCATCGAACGCGCCATACCAGCCGCTGCCAACGGGGTGTTATCATCGGCTAACAGCGTGGTCCCCTTTAACAGGCCATGTGCCAGCCTCTCATTATGTTGAGGAGGGGGCACCTCTGGGGAAGCTTCTGTTTGCTGGCTTTTTAAGCGTAATGATGCTGCAGTCGGGATATCAATTTCATCGCCGCTCCCCAGTTGATTAAACGGCTTTGAGAATGAGCGAAACTGATTAACCTTTTTTAATTCATCCAGCGTAATATGCTGTTTTTTGGCAACACTATAGACTGTTTCACCTACTGACAAGGTATATGGCTCAGTTTCATACGGCGTAACAGGCTTGGTTAGAGGCGCTGGGGCAAGCATTTTTGCTATTACTGGGGCAAAGGAAAGGCTCAACGGCAATAACAGTTGCAAGGTAATATTAATCCACACAACAAGAGGTTTGAATGCCACGGAGGAAAACTCCAACGGGATATCAGTTAGAGTAGTCGGGCTTTAATTCTTTCACAAATGGGAGGAGGCATTGAACAACACTCTGCTGACTTCAAGCGGAGGCACGCTCCCGTCATCAGCGGTTGTTGAACCAGTCTAGCGTGGCTAACTCTGCTGGTTAGTGCCTTCATACGCCCTCTCCATCTGCGATACTCCGCATGACCAAAGCCTGGATCGAACATCACGCTATCGTATAAGCTGTAACGGTACCCTCTGCATCCGCAATAGGGCCGGATTGATAAATCCCATGCGGATGCTCGCATAGCCTCAAACGAACCAACCGATCTATGCTCATCTTATCTTGATGTTTTATAAGGAGTATTATCATATGATTGATCTGTATTACGCACCGACTCCCAATGGGCACAAAATTACCCTGCTTTTGGAGGAGGTTGGTTTACCTTATCGTATCCATCGCGTAAATATCAGTGCTGGCGATCAATTCGCACCAGCGTTTCTGGCCATTTCTCCCAACAACAAAATCCCGGCCATAGTTGATCAACAACCCGTTGACGGTGGGGCACCCATCAGCCTGTTTGAATCGGGTGAGATCCTGCTCTATCTGGCAGAGAAAACCGGCAAGCTGCTCAGCAAAGGGGTTCGCGAGCGGGCAGCAACGCTACAGTGGTTATTTTGGCAGGTCGCCGGATTTGGGCCGATGCTCGGGCAAAATCATCACTTCAACCACTATGCACCGCAGCCTGTCCCCTACGCGATAGAACGCTACCAGCAGGAAACCAAACGCCTGTATGGCGTACTGGAAACCGAGTTGCAACGGCACCCTTACCTGGGCGGCGACAACTACAGCATTGCCGATATTGCGACTTATCCCTGGGTAGTGTCTCATCCGCGCCAGCGCATCGATCTGGCGGATTATCCGGCGGTACGCAACTGGTTTGAACGCATCCGCAACCGCCCGGCAACGGAACGCGCCTACAAATTGGCAGATCAAGCCTAACGCTGCCCTCCCCCTCTCTTGCATCGTGTCCACATCGGAGAGGGGAAACCGGTGTGATCTCCCCCGCGTTGCTCTCTTTAAGCGTCTGGCTACATTATCTTTTCTTCACTTTCCGTGTATTCTGAGTACAAACAATCAGACCTCCGGAGAATCTCTGATGCCATGCCAGCAACCCGATGCCATTATCCGTATTAAAAACCTGCGGTTACGCACCTTCATCGGTATCAAGGAAGAAGAAATCAACAACCGTCAGGACGTTCTGATCAACGTGGCGATCCACTACCCGGCAGACAAGGCGCGTAACAGCGAAGACATTAGCGACGCCCTCAACTATCGCACCATCACCAAGGCGATCATCCGCCATATCGAAGACAACCGCTTCGCGCTGTTGGAAAAATTAACTCAGGATGTGCTCGACATAGTGAAACAACATCCATGGGTAACCTATGCTGAAGTAGAGATAGATAAATTGCTGGCCCTACGTTATGCCGACTCGGTTTCCATGACCATGAGTTACCGACGGGAAACCGCTTAGCACTCACCCCTACCAGGGAGGCCGACCATGAAGATCCTGATTACCGGCGCAACCGGGTTGATCGGCAGTAGCCTGACCAGGCAACTGCTGCACCTTTCGCATGAGCTCACCCTGTTGACGCGAAACGTCGCCAAGGCACGGGATAAGTTCGGCGATCGGCTCAGCTACTGGGCTTCGCTTGATGAGCAACGTTCTCTGGACGGCTTTGATGCCGTGATCAACCTGGCGGGTGAGCCAATTGCGGACAAACGCTGGAGCAAGGCGCAGAAAGAACTGCTGTGCCGCAGCCGTTGGGATTTGACCGAACGACTAGCCACGCTGATCGCCGCCAGCAATACGCCACCTTCGGTACTGATTTCCGGCTCAGCGGTCGGTTATTACGGCGATCAGGGCCAGGCGGTGGTAACGGAAGAAGAACCCCCGCACGATGAATTTACTCACCAACTGTGCCAACGCTGGGAGGCTCTGGCCCTACGGGCGCAAAGTAGCTACACGCGCGTTTGCCTGCTGCGTACCGGCGTTGTCTTGTCGCCCAAAGGGGGAGCGCTGGCGAAAATGCTACCGCCATTCCGTATGGGCTTAGGCGGGCCGATCGGCAATGGCCGCCAGTATCTGCCCTGGATCCATATCGACGATATGGTCAATGCCATCATTTACCTGTTGGACAATCCTCCGCTGCGTGGGCCCTTCAATATGGTGGCACCTTATCCGGTGCATAATGAACAGTTCACCGCCACCCTGGCCAAGGTGCTGGATCGTCCAGCATTTTTGCGTGCGCCAGCCTTTGCCATGCGGTTACTGATGGGGGAAGCGGCGGTGTTGGTATTAGGTGGGCAACGGGCGGTGCCGAGGCGGTTGGAAGAGGCGGGATTTGTTTTCCGTTTCTTTGAGCTGGAACAGGCGCTGGATGATGTGATCAATCAGCAGGCTTGATGACCTCTCCCACAGGGAGAGGTCATCACAGCATACTCGATCGACCCCTTGTCCAAAATACATCTACCTTTTGACACCTCTTTTGTAGAGGGAAAATTTATCACCCTAAGTTGGTGCCCAAGATCATTAAGCCAAATCAATCACGGCATTTGCAGCCCACTCGATCGGTTCCCTCTCCCTGTGGGAGAGGGTTAGGGTGAGGGGCAAAATACCTACTTAAGCGCCCCAGAAAGGAACTGCTGCAAACGCGCGCTCTTAGGGTTACCAAACAACTCCGCAGGCGGCCCCTGCTCTTCAATCAGCCCCTGATGCAGGAAAATAACGTGGCTGGAGACATGGCGCGCAAACTCCATTTCGTGCGTCACTACCACCATGGTTTTCCCCTCTTCTGCCAATTTCTGCATAATGCGCAGCACTTCGCCCACCAGTTCAGGATCGAGCGCCGAAGTCGGTTCGTCGAACAGCAGCACTTCCGGCTCCATTGCCAACGCCCGGGCAATAGAAACGCGTTGCTGTTGCCCGCCGGAGAGGTGCACCGGGTATTTGATTTGCGCCCGAGCATCGATGCCGACCTTATCCAGATAGCGCACCGCCCGTTCGCGCGCCTCGGCTTTGCTCAGCCCCAATACCTGGATTGGCGCCTCCATCACGTTCTCCAACACCGTCATGTGGCTCCACAGGTTGAAATGCTGGAACACCATGGTCAGGCGGGTACGCAGGAGCTGCAGCTGTTTCTTGTCAAAGACTCTAAGTTGGCCATCCTTGTCGCGCACCATGCGAATATTTTCATTATTCAGGCTGATGGTGCCTTCGCTGGGCTTTTCCAGGAAGTTGATGCAACGCAGAAAGGTACTTTTACCGGAGCCGGAAGAACCGATAATGCTAATCACATCGCCCGCATTGGCCGCCAGGGAGACCCCTTTCAGTACTTCATGGTCACCATAACGCTTGTGCAGTTCGGTGACGGCTAATTTTTGTTCAGGCATGGTGGATCCCCGTCATTCATCGATGAGTTACGTGTGCCATCCAGCGTTTTTCTGCCCTGCGGAACAGGCTGATCAACGTATAGGAGATAATCAGATACAGCACGGCCGCAATGCCAAAGGCATAAAACGGCTGGTAGGTCGCCGCGTTGATATCGCGGGCCACCTTCAACAGGTCCGGTACCGTGGCGGTAAAGGCCAGTGCGGTCGAATGCAGCATCAGAATAACTTCATTGCTGTACGCCGGTAGTGCCGAGCGCAGCGCCGAAGGCAAAATAATGCAGCGATACAGTTTAAAGCTGGAAAACCCATAGGCCCTGGCCGCTTCAATTTCCCCATGCGGCACCGAACGAATGGCCCCAGCGAAAATCTCGGTGGTATAGGCACAGGTATTCAGCGTTAGTGCCAAAATGGTGCAGTTTAATCCGCTGCGGAAAAACGCATTGAGCAGTTCGGTACCCCGCACGATTTCCAGGCTGTACATACCGGAATAAAACACCAACAGTTGTACGTACAGCGGCGTACCGCGGAAAACATAGGTGTACAGCCACACCGGGTAGCGAACCCAACGGGTGGAAGAAACCCGAGCTACCGCCATCGGGATAGCCATCAGCCCGCCCATGACCACCGAGGAGATCAGCAGCCACAGGGTCACCGCCACACCGGTATAGCGATAGCCATCGGTCCACAGCAGTTGCTGCCAATACTGATGCAGGATATCGATCATAGTTCGGCCCTTTTGACGCCCAGTGAATAACGCCGCTCAAGCCACAGCAACACGCCGTTGGAAATCGTGGTGAACAACAGATACACCAAGCCTGCGACAATGGCATAGAAGAAAGGCTGATAGGTGCCCTTTCCTGCCAGCTGCGTGGCCTTTACCAGATCGTTGAGTCCAAGAATGGAGACCAAGGCCGTCGCCTTGAGGATCACCTGCCAGTTATTGCCGATGCCGGGTAACGCAAAGCGCATCATGGCCGGAAACAGAATGCGACGGAAAATCTGCGCGTTGGAAAAACCGAAGGCGGTAGCCGCCTCGATCTGACCACGAGGCACCGCCAGGTAGGCTCCCCGGAAGGTTTCGGTAAAATAGGCTCCGTAGATAAAGCCCAGGGTAATAATGCCCGCCCCCAGCGGATCGATATCAATCTGTGAGAAGCCAAAAAACTCCGTCACGCTGTTGAGGGCAATTTGCAGACCGTAGAAGATCAACAGCATCAACACCAGGTCCGGCACACCACGGATCAAGGTGGTGTAGGCACCAAAGATCGTGGAAATAACAGGGTTTTGCGAAAGTTTACCGCCAGCGCCGATCAAACCAATCACCACCGCCAGCAATACGGAGCTGAGGGCCAGCTCCAGCGTCACCAGAGCCCCCTCAAATATCAGTTGGGAGTAACCTTGTAGCATTTACGTCACCCTGTCGTCATTGAGCACGTCATGACACTCCAGCCAGAACAGGCCCGGAAAACCGGGCCTGTTGTCATAGAGAGTACCCGACAGGAATTAGCCGCCGTAAACGTCAAAGTCGAAGTATTTTTTCGCGAACTTATCGTAGGTGCCGTCTTTGCGCATTTCGGCAAAGGCTTTGTCCAGTGCCGCTTTCAGCTCGGTTTCATCCTTGCGCAGGCCCATACCGGTGCCGACACCAAAGAATTTATCGTCCTTCACCGACTCACCGGCAAACTCGTACTCTTTGCCTGGAGGCTGCTTCAGGAACCCTTCGCTCGCGGCAACTTCATCCTGAAATGCTGCATCAATACGCCCGGAAGCCAGATCCGCATACACCAGATCCTGATTCTGGTAAGGCACCACGGTCACGCCTTTTGGCTGCCAGTTGGCGTTAGCAAAAGCTTCCTGGGTGGTACCCTGCAATACGCCGATGCTTTTGCCCTTCAGCGCATCGACGGTTGGCAGGATCTTGGAGCCTTTTGGTGCGATCAGGCGAGAGTTGGCCGCAAACAGCTTGTCGGTAAAGGCAATTTCCTGCTGGCGTTTTTCGGTAATGGACAGAGAAGAGATGATAGCGTCGATTTTCTTCGCTTTCAGGGAGGGGATCAGCGCATCAAAATCGCTTTCCACAAAAATACACTTGGTATTGATGCGTTTGCACAGCTCGGTGGCCAGATCGATATCGAAGCCAACCAGTTGACCCTGCGCATTTTTCGACTCAAACGGCGCATAGGTGGGATCGGTACCGATTTTCAGCGTGGAAGGTAATGCGGCGAATGCACTGCTAACCGCGCTCAAAGCCAAAACTAAAGGGAGAACTTTAACAAGCTTTTTCATAATTACCCTCAAATGGATATTTTTGCCGATGCCACTACGGGCATTACTTTCATCACACACAGGATCTGCAGTAATCATGCCACTTTGTCATTAGCGAGCGTGGGGAACGGCCACGCTCTGTTCAAAGCTCTTCCCAGAGGCAACGAACGACAAAATGAACGGCAAACTCGGGCTTCGCCATGGTTAACCTACAAGTTACTGAAACAGAGTGCATGGGGAAGCAGGATCATTATGATGCATCAATCGCACTAAATCAGTGCGATGTTGCACAAATGTATAAATTTGAGGGTGAATTAGTTAATTAACGCCTTGCCAACGCGTGAAGAGATCTTGCGGCAGTTCGATGTCAAACTGGTCGATAACCCGATTAACGGTCTGATCGATAATATCATCAACGGTTTGCGGACGATGGTAGAAGGCCGGCACCGGCGGCATAATCACCGCCCCCATCTCCGCTGCCTGGGTCATCAGCCGCAGATGGCCCAGGTGCAACGGCGTTTCACGCACGCAGAGCACCAATGGCCGACGCTCTTTGAGCACCACATCGGCGGCGCGAGTCAGCAGCCCATCGCTGTAACTGTTGACGATGCCAGATAACGTTTTGATTGAGCATGGCAAAATCACCATCCCCATGGTTTTGAACGATCCGGAGGAAATGCTGGCGGCAATATCACGCGCATCGTGCACCACATCGGCCAAGGCCTGAACGTCACGCAGGCTCAGAGAGGTCTCCAACGCCAGCGTCTGGCGTGCCGCGTTGCTCATTACCAAGTGGGTTTCCACCTCTTCTACACCACGCAGCACCTGCAATAAGCGCACGCCGTAGATAGCGCCGCTGGCGCCGGAAATACCGATAATGAGTCTTTTCATCAAGCTGGCCTTTGTCGGGAAATATGCCGTAAGGATAGCCGAATAGGGGCAGGTTTGGCAGCAAACCTTCGTAGATTCAAGGTGGGAATAAAACAATGCACCGTAACCAACGCTACGGTGCACCGTTTTGGTGAGCTACGCGGGCGCGTTAGCCCTCGTTATGCATTTCCAGATTTTCTGCTTCCGTCTGGCCGCGCAACGCTTTGGCATCGTCATTACGCAGCGTTTCCAGATATTCCAGATAGCTCTGGTCAACGTCTTTGGTCACGTAGATGCCGTTAAACACCGAGCATTCGAACTGGGCGATGTCCGGGTTCTCTTCGCGTACAGCGGCAATCAGGTCATCCAGATCCTGGAAAATCAGGCCGTCGGCACCAATAATCTGGCGGATTTCGTCCACTTCACGGCCATGGGCAATCAGCTCCGTCGCGCTCGGCATATCGATACCGTACACGTTAGGGAAGCGGATCTCCGGGGCGGCAGAAGCCAGATAAACCCGTTTGGCCCCGGCGTCACGCGCCATCTCCACGATCTGCTCTGAAGTGGTACCACGCACGATGGAGTCATCAACCAGCAGCACGTTCTTATCGCGGAATTCGGCACGATTGGCGTTCAGCTTGCGGCGTACCGACTTACGGCGAGCCTGCTGGCCCGGCATGATGAAGGTGCGGCCAACATAGCGATTTTTGACGAAACCCTGGCGATACGGCTTATCCAGAATACGGGCAATCTCCAGCGCGATATCGCAAGAGGTTTCCGGGATCGGGATCACCACGTCGATATCCAGATCTTCCCATTCGCGCGCAATCTTCTCACCCAATTTCTGCCCCATACGCACACGGGCGCTGTAGACGGAGATCTTGTCCATAAAGGAGTCAGGACGGGCAAAATAGACATACTCGAACAGGCAAGGGTTGGTTTTTGGGTTCTCAGCGCACTGGCGAGTGAACAGCTGGCCTTTTTCGGTGATATACACCGCTTCGCCCGGCGCTACGTCGCGCAGGAAGTCGAAGCCCAAGGTATCCAGCGCCACGCTCTCAGAAGCCACCATGTACTCACAGCGGCCATCTTCCAGCTCACGTTTGCCGATCACCAGTGGGCGAATGCCGTTGGGATCGCGGAACGCCACCAGACCGTGGCCAATGATCATGGCCACGCAGGCATAAGCGCCACGCAGCTGCTGATGCATCGCGGCAACGGCGGTAAAAATGTTGTCGGACTCCAGTGGATAATGCGGGAAACGGTCAAGCTCGGTGGCCAGTACGTTCAGCAGGATCTCGGAATCGGAAGTGGTGTTGACATGACGACGGCCACGTTCAAACAGCTGTTGGCGCAGTTCGTGGGCGTTGGTCAGGTTGCCGTTGTGTGCCAGCGTAATGCCGAACGGCGAGTTGACATAGAAAGGTTGAGCTTCTGAAGCGCTGGAGCTGCCAGCCGTTGGGTAACGCACATGGCCAATGCCCATGTTGCCCTGCAGGCGCAGCATATGGCGGGCTTCAAATACATCTTTCACCAGACCATTTGCCTTGCGCAGGCGGAACCCATTATGGGCATCAATAGTGACGATGCCAGCGGCATCCTGTCCACGATGCTGGAGCACCATCAATGCATCATAAATCGACTGGTTTACCGGCATAAAACCGGCGATACCGACAATACCGCACATGTTGTCTTTTCCTCTAAGCCGCTACCGCCCCGGTAATTGGGTTGGTAGGAAACTCGACGTGCTTTGCAGATAGTCAAAGAACCATCTGATGATGTAACTGAACTGGGGGATCAACTGTGACTGTTTCCAGTCCGCACTTTGCGACAGGGTGGTAAAGGTATCCAGGAAGAACAGTATCGCCGCTACGATCAACACGCCGCGCAGTGCGCCGAAACACACGCCCAGCACCCGATCGGTGCCCGATAATCCGGTTTTCTCTACCAGTGACCCAATCACATAGTTAACGATAGCGCCCACAATCAGCGTTGCAATAAACAAAATGGCAATCGCAATGCCGTTACGTACCAGCTCATCTTCAAAACGGGTGAAGTAGGCTGCAAGGTATGGGTAGAAATGGCTGGCAACAAAGAACGCACATCCCCATGTCACAAGTGACAATGCTTCGCGAACAAAACCTCGGATCAGGCTCACCAGAGCCGAAAATCCAATCAACGCTATAATGACGTAATCAATCCAGACCATGAACTATTCCAATGATGAATCGCCCCTGCATCCAATCGCGGCGAATTCTAACAGAAAAAGAAAACGTTTGCGTAGCGGATTTCCCACCACGCAACAAATAAAAAACGGCGATGTTACCCTATCGATTTCAAGCTGCAGCCAGGCGACAAGCTATCTCATCCTCAGGGGCTTACGTTTGGTAAGTGACTGGGGTGAGATAGCGCAGGTAACAACGCTGCAGATTGAAAGACGACGGGTATTAAAATTGCTAATCGCCGCGCCTACTTAGGTCATCAGGCCTGTGAAAGGCACATTTTTAGTGGTGATTTGGCAATCCTCCTCCTTGAGCACAGTGGCCCCTCACCCTAACCCTCTCCCACAGGGAGAGGGGATCGTCCGAGTCGCGGTTAGCTGCTGTGACACTACTCAGTTCCCTCTTGATATTTAACAAGGGCATAGGAAAAACTACTGGCTTATACCCTATGGATTTCGAGTTGCAGCTAGGCGACAAGCTACCTCATCCCCAGGAGCTTACTTTAGTAAGTGACTGGGGTGAGATAGCGCAGGTAACAACGCTGCAGCTTGAAAGACGACGGGTATATCAACGCGCGCTATACGCCTTCACCTGCCCGCTTAACCCACTGATCCCATTCAGCTCCGCCAGCGAAGCCTGCAGTTTCTGCTTCGAGGCATCTGGGCCAACGTAGATGCGGGTAATTTCCCCCTGCACCGGCGTGGAGGGCACGGTATAAGCCCGGTGCCCAGACAGGCGCAGCGAAGCGACGATCTCATTGACCTTGGCAGCATTCTTCAACGCCCCCAACTGCACCACATATGCCTGACCAGCCGGTGCCTTTTCTTCAACCGCAGGTTTGGTTTCAGGCTTCGGCTCTGGTTTCACTTCCGGTTTTGGCTCTACCTTTGGCGGTGTTGGCACCGGCTTAGGTTTCACTTCCACTGGCTTCACCTCTACCGGTTTAGGTTCCACAGGCTTAGGTTTCGTTGGCTGAACCGGTTTGGTTTCGATAGGTGGCGGAGCAACAACCGCAGACTGCTGTGGTTGAGTCGTTTGATTAGCCGCCTGCTGGGCGGAAGCCTCGGCGGCGGCCTGCTGCTGCTCAACCAAAGCACCAGCCCCCTCCGGTGGAACCGAAGGTAGCGCCTGATTGGCCGGTGGGATCACGTCGATTTCATGAGCATCCCCCGGTTTGGGCACCAACGGGATCGCCGCAAACTCATCCTCATAATGCTTTTTTTTGCCGTCAAGTAACCCCGGCAGGACAATCACCCCCAGGGCAACCAAAATCACGGTTCCAACCAGTCGATTCTGAAATTTACTTGCCACTCACACTCCCCGCCTCTCGTCTAACGCCGCCATCACGTGGGCAACAGTGTGGAAAGACCCACAGACGATCACAATATCCTGAATATCCGCGTCCTGCATAGCCTGACGCCAGGCAGTTTCGACATCGGCAAACTTGCGTGGTTCCGTTAAATACTGTGCCAGCAGCTCAACGCTGGCTCCGCGTGGGCCTTCCAGCGGCGCACAATACCACTCGTCCACCTGCTCGCTCAGGCAGGCCAGCGTACCGGCAATATCCTTGTCCGACAGCATCCCCACCACCGCGCGTACTACACCGCCATTGCGGGGAAGCTTCGCCAGTCGCCCAGCCAGATAGGCCGCAGCATGAGGGTTGTGGGCAACGTCCAGGATCAACTGCGGGTTCTGCTGCACGGTCTGAAAACGCCCTGGCAAAGCGGCCTGCTGTAGACCGGCAAAAATCGCCTTCTCGTCGATTTCCAGCGCCGAATAGTGCAGCGCAGCCAATGCCGTCGCCGCGTTCGCCAAGGGGACGTTAGGCATAGGGAGGTCGGTCAGGCGTGTGCCGCCCCCTTCCCATTGCCAGCGTTCGCCCTGTTCGCTGAACGACCAGGCTTCATCACGGCGGTACAGTTGAGCGTTGAGATCTTCCGCTACCTGCTGGATGCTATGTGGCATATCCGGCTCACCGACCACGGCGGGCTTGCCGCCACGGAATATCCCCGCCTTCTCGCGGCCGATGCTTTCACGATCGTGGCCTAGCCAGTCGGTGTGATCCAACGCAATGCTGGTCACCACGGCGACGCTTGGCTCAACGATATTGGTCGCGTCCAGACGCCCACCCAGGCCTACTTCCAGGATCACTACGTCGAGCCTGGCCTGTTTAAACAGCTGTAGCGCCGAAAGGGTGCCAAATTCGAAATAGGTCAGCGAGGTTTCCCCCCTGCCAGCTTCAATCGCGGCAAAAGAGCGGCTGTGTTCAGCCTCACTCAGCTCTTCACCCTGTATGCGCACCCGTTCAGTATAACGCACCAGATGCGGTGAACTGTAAACCCCGACCCGCAGCCCGGCAGCCAGCAAAATGGCCTCTAACGTGCGGCAGGTGGTGCCTTTGCCGTTAGTACCGGCAACGGTAAATACAGTAGGAGCAGGAGTGAGAAGGTCAAGGTGCGCCGCAACGTGTTGCACACGCTCCAGGCCGAGTTCGATCGCCTGGCTATGCAGACGTTCCAGATAGTAAAGCCACGAGCTCAATGGCGACGTGGCTTGGGGAATTTGGTGGTTTTGCATGAGTCCCATCACTGACTTTGGGTTCATAAATCCGTAAGACGCATCGCCCTGACGACGTCAAAAGCGATGCTCTTCGTTTCCCGCCGCAACTTAGCCACAAAATGGCGGCGGAACCCGGCGCAGGCTTGCACCTATACCGGGTCTTTGTCTGCTCTTCAGGCGTCGGCCTGATTTTCCTGAGCGATGACCGGCGCCGCCTCATCGAAATGCGGCTGCGGCTGGTTAGTCAGCTTGGAAAGAATGCTGGCCAGGGTCTGACGCATCACCGGACGGCGCACGATCATGTCGATGGCGCCCTTTTCAATCAGGAACTCGCTGCGCTGGAAGCCCGGCGGCAGTTTTTCACGTACGGTTTGTTCGATAACCCGTGGGCCGGCAAAGCCGATCAGCGCTTTTGGCTCGGCAATGTTGATATCGCCCAGCATCGCCAGGCTGGCGGATACGCCACCCATGGTTGGATCGGTCAGTACCGAAATATACGGCAGGCCACGCTCTTGCAGCTTGGCCAACGCGGCGCTGGTTTTCGCCATCTGCATCAGCGACATCAGCGCTTCCTGCATACGCGCACCGCCACTGGCAGAGAAGCACACCAGCGGGCAGTTATCTTCCAACGCCTGCTCAACCGCACGCACAAAGCGCGCACCGACCACGGAAGACATCGAACCACCGATAAAGGCGAATTCGAAGGAGGCCGCGACGATCGGCATGCCATACAGCGTGCCCTTCATCACCACCAACGCGTCTTTCTCGCCGGTTGCTTTCTGTGCGGCAACCAGACGATCTTTGTACTTTTTGGAATCCTTGAACTTCAGAACGTCTTTCGGCTCCAGTTCACTGCCCAGTTCCACTTCACTGCCCTCATCCAGCAAGGTATGCAGACGCATACGGGCTGACATGCGCATGTGGTGGTCGCACTTGGGGCAGACCTCAAGGTTACGCTCCAGTTCGGCACGGTAAAGAACCTGACCACAGCTATCGCATTTGGTCCAGACCCCTTCAGGAATGCTCACCTTACGGGTTTGCGTAACATTGCTTTTGTTGAGAATTCGTTCAATCCAGCTCATCGATGACCTTTCTGTTTGAACCTGGCAGACCCTAGTCCGCTGTTCATGCCTTAACAATCCTCCCGCAACACACCCAATGCAAAAATGCCGAGCTCAGCGCAACAGCTGCGCTACCAAGGCATTGGCTTCAGGGTCGTTCGCGGGAACAGACCATAAATGTCGCTCATTAAACCATATCGGCCCGATTGTGTGGACAAAAAACTGGTCGAACCGACGGGTTAAGCGGTGTTTTTACTGTTTTTGTTGGCGGGCAGCCGCACGTTTATGGCGCCAGATTTCAATAATGCCCGGCAGAATTGAAACCAGGATGATGCCAACAATCAACAACTTCAAGTTTTCCTGCACGATCGGCAAGTCGCCAAACAGGTAGCCAGCATAAGTGAACAGCAGCACCCAAAGTAGCGCACCAATCACGTTATAGGCAGCAAAGTGGCGATAGGACATATGCCCCATACCGGCCACGAACGGCGCAAAGGTGCGCACGATCGGCACAAATCGCGCCAGAATAATGGTTTTTCCGCCGTGTTTCTCGTAGAACTGGTGGGTTTTATCCAGATAGCTACGACGGAAAACTTTCGAGTTCGGGTTGCTGAACAGCTTTTCGCCGAACAGCCGACCAATAGTGTAGTTGACGGCATCGCCAATCACCGCCGCAATCACCATCAACGCCACCATGGTATGCACGTTGAGATCGTTGGAAGGCAACGCGGCCAGCGCACCGGCGACAAACAGCAGAGAATCCCCCGGCAGGAACGGCGTAACCACCAGCCCGGTTTCACAAAACAGGATCAGGAACAGAATACCGTAAACCCACATACCGTATTGCGCGACCAGTTCTGCCAAGTGCACATCAATATGCAAAATAAAATCAATCAGAAACTTGATGATGTCCATAAACACTCTCAATTGACCGGGTGTCTCTCTCACCCGGCGTTGGCACCAGTAAATAACGTATTAATCTGCCAGCCTGCCAGTTAATCGTCGGCTAAAAACAGCGGCCCCATCGGTGGCCGGGGTAAGGCAAACGACTCTGGATAATCAACCGCGACCAGATACAGGCCTTCAGCCCGTGCGGTGGCGGCTGCCAGGCTGCGATCTTTGAGCGCCAACAGCTCGCCCATCCAGCTTTCATCCTGATTGCCACAGCCAATCTCCATCAGGCTGCCAACAATGTTGCGCACCATATGATGGACAAAGGCGTTGGCCTTTATATCTACCACGATATATTCGCCATAGCGCGAAACCTTAACGTGTTTTACGTTTCGCCACGGCGTACGTGACTGGCATTGCACCGCCCGGAATGAGGTAAAGTCGTTTTCCCCCAACAAAGCCTGCGCGGCACGATGCATGCGATCGGCGTCCAGCGGATGATAAAAGTGCGTCACCCCCTGCTGCAAAACCGCCGGGCGATAGCGGTGATTATAAATAATGTAGCGATAACGCCGCGCGGTGGCGCTGAAGCGGGCATGAAAATCGCTGCTGACCTCTTTGACCCAGCGTACCGCGATATCCGGCGGCAAATGGCTATTCACCCCCATCGTCCAGGCGGCGTCTTTACGCTGTGCGGCGGTTTCGAAATGCACCACCTGACCGGTGGCATGCACTCCGGCATCGGTTCGCCCGGCGCAGAATACGCCAATCGGCGCATCCGCCACCTTGCTTAACGCTTTTTCGAGACAAGCCTGGACGCTGGTAACCTCTTGCTGACGCTGCCAGCCGTAATAACGGCTGCCGTCATACTCAATCCCCAGCGCAATTTTCAGCATTGGCTGGGTTGGCAACTCCACCTCGGACATCAGTACATCTGCTCCTGCAACAGCCGTTCAGCGGTTTCGATCGCCATCAACGCGCCGCCAAAGCGCACGTTATCGGCCACCGACCAGAACTGCAGCATCTCGGGGATACCATAATCATTGCGCAGACAGCCAATGCTCAGCATATCGCTGCCGGAGGCTTCGGTAACCTGAGTTGGATAATCGTCTTCTTCGCTCAGTTGGATATCTTCAGCTTGCTCCAGCTCGTGGCGAGCTTCTTCTGCCGCGATTGGGCGCAGCGCTTCCAGATGCACCACTTGTGCGTGGCCGTAGAAGACCGGCGACTGAACGCAGCTCACCGAAATCGGCAGCCCTTCATCCTGCAACACTTTACGCACCTGATCGACGATCAGACGCTCTTCGCGCACGCTGCCCTGCTCATCGGTCATCAATGGCAGCAGGTTAAACGCCAACTGCTTGGCAAACACGCCCGGCTCTGCGGGGATACCGTTCAGCAGACGCGCGCTCTGACCGGCCAGATCGTCCACCGCGACCTTACCGCGTGCCGATACCGACATCATGGTGGTGACGTGCAAGCGAGAAAGCCCGGCCTGCTCAGTCAGCGGCTTAATCGCCGTCAACAGTTGGCTCACCATGCTGTCGGCCACCGCCACGATATTGCGGTTGCGGTAATCCGCCAGCACCTGCGGGTTAACGCCAGGCACCACCAACGGCACGTCCGGCTCCAAGGCAAAATAGCCGCTGGTGTCGATCACCAGGCAGCCCATGTTGCCCGCATCATCAGCGTAACGGGCCGCAGCTTCGCTACCGGCAACAAAAAACGCCAGTTGCGCCTGCGACCAGTCGAATTCTTCTACGTTTTCCACCAGCAAGGATTTGCCGTTGAAACGCACCGTCGCACCAGCACTGCGCTCGCTGGCTAAAGGAAAGAGTTCACCCACCGGGAACTGGCGTTCCTGTAGCAATTCCAGCAACGCTTCACCTACTGCGCCAGTGGCACCGAGCACAGCGATATTCCAGCCGTCAGACATTGGGTTTCTCCAGAGTATTTGATTCAAATGCAAACGGGCGATGCAGTCACCGCCCGATAAACTTTACCGCCAATTGCCTTAAGGCAACCTTATGCTCGCCCTGTTACAGAACGCCGAAGCCCAGTTTGTGCAGCAGTTCCGCACTGGCGCTGTCATTACACTGCACCCGCAGTGAAGACCACTCTCGGCGTTCCTGATAATGCTTGCGTAGTCGATCGAACTCACCCGGCAGCCCGGCAACTTGCCGCAGCGGCGCATCATCGCGGCGCACATCATACACCAAGTGCATCAATCGTTTTAACTTGCCTTCGTCCAGCGGCCCATTGAGACGGATTTCGCTGAACTCTGGCACCGGCAGCAGCGAGGCCAGCTCAATAGCTTGCGGCTGCCCAAGATGCTGAGCAAAGGCTTCAAACACCTGCGTGGTGCCGCGCGCTTTACCTTCCAGCGTGTAACCGGCGATATGGGCGGTACCGATATCCACCCGATCCAGCAACGGCACGCTGAGATCCGGCTCCGGCTCCCACACGTCCAGTACCGTACTCAATCGCTTACCCCGCTCTAACACGTTAAGCAACGCGGCGTTATGTACCACGGCACCCCGACAGGCGTTGATCAGAATGCGATCGTCGGGCAAAGCATCCAGCAGATCCGCGTTGGCCAGATGCAGCGATTTATACGGGCCAGTCTTGTTCAACGGGGTATGGAACGTCAGCACGTCGGCCTCTGCCACCAGCTTTTCCAACGGCCAGAATTCGCCGCTGTCCCCACGATCGGCGCGTGGTGGATCGCACAACAGAGTACGCACGCCCAAGGCTTTCAGGCGAGCATCCAACCGAGAGCCAACGTTACCCACCCCCACGATCCCAACGGTTTTATCGCGCAAAGAGAAGCCATCGCGCTCCGCCAACAGCATTAATGACGACAGCACATACTCCACCACCGCAATGGCATTACAACCAGGGGCAGCCGAGAAACCAATCCCTGCCTGCTGCAACCACGCCTCGTCCACATGGTCGGTCCCCGCCGTCGCGGTGCCAACAAAACCGATCTTGGAGCCAGCCAACAGCTCCTGATTCACTTTGGTCACCGAGCGCACCATCAAGGCGTCGGCTCCGGCCAGCGCATCGGTTGGGATCGGGCGGCCAGGCACGGCCTGTACTTCCCCCAAGCGGCTAAATAGATCCACCGCATAGGGCATATTTTCATCAACCAGTATCTTCACGTCACTCTCCGACGGGTATAGGTAAGCAGTAACTACAAAATAGTGTGCCACCGAATGGCTTGGAAACCCAAGCTTGTTATGCCCGGTGAAATAACGATGTTTTTCTTCTAAGCTTTATTGAGTTCTTTCCGATAATTATCACGCAAGGAGGCGAACCCTCGCGTTAGCGACCGGCTAACGGGCAGAAACAAATCGAAAATCAAGGGCGTTAACCATGAAAAAAGCGACACTTGTTCTGGCGATCGTTGCAACACTCACAGCCGTTGGTAGTGCCCAGGCTGAAAACGTGACTTCACAAGCATTGGCCACCTGGCCTGCGATAGCGGTGAAAGACTCCGCCAGCCAATTGGTCGTTACGCCCATTGGCAGCCTTTATTTCCAATATGCTGAGGGCGTCAAGCGCTTCAACAGCCAGCAAGGCGCGTTCGACGTGGCTCTCGAAGGCGAAGGAACCGCGATTAAACTGACCGCCAAACTGGTTTCCAATACCCTGACTCAGTTAGGCACTTCCGGTTCTACCCTGGAAGTGGGGGTTAAACACCACGGCGCTGCGATAACAAAAACCGCTCAAACCATCCTGATTGATACTTCTGCCGGTAGGTCAGGCGGTAACCTGAGTAAACTTGCCAACGCCGACAAGCAGCCTGGCCGCCAGGGTGCTCAAGACCACTTCGATTTCACTATCATCGGCGCGACGGCTGATGGCACGACCCCAGTGACCGACTTCAGCACCTTGCCAGCGGGTACCTGGAGTGGTGATGTGAACGTTCGGTTCGACGTAACCTGGGCCAGTTGATGTCGTGTTGGGATTGTCATGCCCGGCGGAAACGTTCTGGCGTGGTGCCGGCGATCTGCTGGAACATCACAATAAACGCGGAAGCCGAGCTGTAGCCCACATCCAGCGCCACATCCTGCACGGTTTTCCCCTGTTCGAGCAGTGAGAGCGCATGTAAAAAGCGCAGGCGCTGCCGCCACTCGCTAAACGACATGCCCAGTTCCTGCTGGCAACGGCGCGAAAGCGTCCGTTCAGTGGTATACACCTTGCTGGCCCACACCGCCAATGAGGTGTTATCCGCCGGGCAACGTTCCAACGCCTGTAACACTGGCCCCAAAAACTTGTCTTGCGAGGTCGGCAGATAGGTCTGTTGGACCGGGGAAATCCGCAGTTGGTCGATCAGCACCCGGCAAAGACGCAGATCCTCCTCGCTAGTGGGCTCCAGCATTTTGCGCCCCAGACAATCTTCAACAATGGCGCTGAACACCGGCGAGACGTTGATCAAACAGGCCTCTTCTGGCAATCCGGCGCACAAGGATTTGGCGATATTGATGGTGCGGAACAGTACCGGTTTGCGGTTATGGCTGGAATGTTCCATCCCCGGCGGCAACCAGACGGCAAACTCCGGCGGGGCCAAAAAGCGCTGCCCGGCAATATTCAGTGCGATCACCCCGGTTTTGACGCAAATCAGCTGCCCCCAGTCGTGGCTGTGCGGCAGATATTCAGTATCTGCATTGGTTTCTTCGCAGCGGAAAAACAGCGTGCGCGGAGCAGCAACGTCTGCGGTGGGATAATTACGGGTTTCGGCCATGATGAAGTTGTCTTGATTTCGCGAAATGCTGTCTGATTTTGACTATATATAATAAACCGGACACGGGTAGACTAGCCAGCATGTTATTCGTTGTTGAGAATTATTATCATGAACGTGCTCTTTCCCCTGCTGGCGGTGCTGATCTGGTCGATTAACGCCGTAGTCAGTAAAGTATCGGCAACCGCCATCGATCCGGCGGCCATCTCCTTCTATCGCTGGGCATTGGCGCTGATCGTGCTCACCCCTTTCGTGCTACCAGGAGCGATCCGCAATTGGCCAGCCATTCGCGCCAACTGGTGGAAACTAATGATCCTAGGCCTGCTGGGGATGGTGCTCTATCAAAGCCTGGCCTATTACGCCGCACATAGCGTCAGCGCGCTATTTATGGGCATCCTCAACTCCCTGATCCCACTGCTGACTGTGTTAATCGGCATCTTTGTCCTACGCGTTGCCCCCACCGTGGGTATCGCACTGGGTAGCATCCTGTCTCTGGGCGGGCTGGTGTGGCTGGTTAGCGCGGGGCAACCGGGTCTGCTGCTGCAACACGGCATCGGCAAAGGCGAGCTGATGATGTTCGCCGCTTCGGCCTCCTACGCCCTATACGGCGTGTTGACCAAACGCTGGGCGATCCCATTACCCAACTGGCAGTCGCTGTATGTGCAGATTGTGTTTGGCGTGGTACTGCTGTTGCCGAACTTCCTGATGGCACAGGATGTACAGCTTACCAGCCAGAACATCCCACTGGTGCTGTTTGCCGGTATCCCTGCTTCGATTGCCGCGCCGTTCCTGTGGATCCAAGGGGTGATGCGCCTGGGAGCGAATAAGGCGTCGATCTTTATGAACCTGGCACCGGTGTTCACCGCGATAATTGCGGTTCTGTTCCTGCATGAACAGTTGCATAGCTACCATCTGATTGGTGGCGGTGTCGCTCTGCTGGGGGTGATCCTGTCACAGCGCCTGCGCACGCCGTTAGGGCGTAGAAAAAGCACCGTAACACCGTAATCACCGGCCCCTCA
>NZ_JADACK010000007.1:0-114852 GCF_015673035.1 Serratia sp. Res13-Sevr-LER1-36-b
AGCAGCGATTGCCGGGCCTCAGACTCACAGCAATCTGCAATTAACCAAAACGCACATCGCGCCCGTGGGGTTCATCCAGATCCTGCGCGGGGCCGATCGAAATGATCCCGTGCGGGTTGATGGTGGCATGGCTGCGATAATAGTGGTTGCGGATATGCGCCATATCGACCGTTTCGGCAATCCCTGGCATCTGGTAGATATCGCGCTGGAAGCCGTAAAGGTTGAGATAGTCGCTTATGCGGCGTTGGTCGCATTTGAAATGAGTGACGTAGACCGGATCGAAACGGATCAGCGTGGTCCACAGGCGGAGATCGGCCTCGGTGAGTCGATCACCGGTCAGATAACGCTGTTGGCCGAGGATCTGCTCAAGCCGCTCCAATGAGGCAAACACGCCGTTCACCGCTTCGTCATAGGCTTCCTGGCTGGTAGCAAAACCGGCCTTGTACACCCCGTTGTTCACCGAATCGTAAATCCAGCCGTTGAGCGAATCGATCTTCTCACGCAGTTCTGCCGGGTAGTAATCCCCAGCCCGTGCGCCGACGGCGTCGAAAGCGCTGTTGAACATGCGAATGATATCGGCAGACTCATTGCTGACGATGGTCTGTTGCTGTTTATCCCACAGCACTGGCACGGTAACGCGGCCACTGTACTGCGGATCGGCCCGTAGATAGAGCTGGTAAAGAAAATCGGAGTGATACAGCGCATCGCCGGTTGCTGCCGGGAAATCCTGGCCGAAGGTCCAGCCGTTTTCCAACATCAGCGGATGCACCACGGAAACCGAGATGATTTGCTCCAGCCCCTTCAATTTGCGCATCAGCAGGGTACGGTGTGCCCAAGGGCAAGCCAGGGAAACATACAGATGGTAGCGATCTTGCTCGGCCTTGAAACCTGCTTTGCCATGCTCTCCCGCAGCGCCATCTGGGGTGACCCAATTGCGAAACTGAGAGGTTGAACGCTTGAAACGGCCCCCGGTGGATTTGGTGTCATACCAGGTGTCTTGCCAAACGCCATCAACGAGTTGTCCCATGAGATCCTCCAAAATATCCGAGAGTGAAAGTCAAAAGGCCCGGCATGAAGAGCCGAGCCTTTATACCCGTCGTCTTTCAAGCTGTAGCTTGAAATCCGTAGTGTATGCTTTATAAGCTTACCACTTTTTGTTCAAAATGCGGTCAATGCTGAAGCCGCCAGGGCCTGCAACCGCCAGTACGATGAAGCCACCGGCAATGGTCAGGTTTTTCATAAACATCAGCTGGTTCACGCCTTCGGCAAAGTTGGTGTGGAACAGCAGCGCGGTCAGGATGGTGAAACCGGCAGTGAACAGCGCCACGGTACGGGTCAGGAAGCCGAACAGAATTGCCAGGCCACCGCCGAACTCCAGCAGGATGGTCAGTGGCAGCAAGAAGCCAGGTACGCCCATCGACTGCATGTATTGTTGGGTGCCAGCATAGGCATCACCCATTTTGCCGTAGCCTGCAACGATAAACAGGATTGGCATCAGAATACGAGCAACCAGCAAACCTGCATCTTCTAATTTCTTCATCATTAACTCCAAAAAGTGTTGTTGCTTGCCAATCTTGGCATTGGTACCGCCAGGGGGGCTTTAGCCGCCATGTCCGGTTGATGGAGTGAATGTTAGACGGGAATGCTGCGGGTTGTTAGCAAGTAAAACTGTCGTAATTTTTCAAAAAATCTGAATATTAAAAAATCTATAAAAGTAGTTATAAATCATTCAATTAACGATTAATAAGATGTGTTTGGATAAAATCCATGCAAATAAAAGGGATTACCAACGGGATAATTGAACTTGTTACAGCGCGGTTATTTTTTGGGAAGGGCGTTACGGATCAGACGAACGGTGCCCCAGACGCTGAGCGCCCGCCGTGACCAGCGGATCAACTTGCTAGGATGGCGTATGCCGTACAGCGCGATCACGCTGGAACCGATAGCCATATATTTACGCAGCCCATACAAGGTCTGCCAACTGCGATCGAAGGATTCGGTTTTTTGTAGCCACTGGCTTTTGTTGGCGGCCAGATCCAGGCGTTGCTGCTGGATCTGCCGGATGAGTTGCTCTTTTCTGCGTTCACGGTACTGGCGGTGATTCATGTTTCTCCTCCAGTTCAGCACGATCGAGTTCCAGTTGCTGACGTGTTGCCCCTAACAGTGTCGAACGGCGAGCCTTGGACAGGGTCCAGACGATGCCCACAACGGCCAGGAACAGCAGAACGGCGGTAGTCGTACCCAACGCCATCAGGCGATAAGCGGGGTCGATGGCCCAGAAGATGAGGATTAACAGGCTCATCAGGCCGAAGGCGGTAAACAGCAGGGTAAGCCCCGCCATCATCAGCAACTGAATGAGGTTGGCTTTCTCCTCTTCCAGCTCGATAACGGCCAGACGCACCCGGGTTTCCACCATGCCGACCATAATGGTGACAATCCGTTGGGCTATATCCAGGACCCCTTTACCGGGGCCCTGTGCGCGCGTTTGCGGCTGCTCTGCCATAATCAGCGGCGCGCGAGCAGAACGCCTAACACCACGCCAACCGCGGCGCCGATACCGATACCGGTCCACGGGTTTTCACGCACGTAATCATCGGCCTGGCCAGCCATCTGCTTGGTTTGGTGAGCCAGTTTGTCACCGGCATCGCTCAGACGGGCACGGGTTTCTTTCAGTGCGCCTTCTGCTTTGGAGCGCAGTTTGTCCAGTTCAGCTTTAGGTTTATCGGTGGAAGAGTTCAGCACTTCTTCCAGCGTATCGGCCAAGGACTTCAGTTCAGCGCGTAAATTTTCTGCATGTGAATCATGTGCCATTTCGATAACTCCTTAACATTAACTTCGACAGACTTTTAACATAGCGGATTTATTCACTTAAGCAAAGGGCTTATCCCCGGTGGATATCACTAACCAATGTCATTATCGGTTGGTAAAATCCCGCCAGATGGGGCTCTTAGCGATAAATCCGCTAATATAAAAAATTATTCGGCCTGCGCGGCTTTCAGCTCTGCCTGGGCTTCTGCCAGCTTTCTCTGCTTGTTGGCGATTTTATCTGCCTTGCCGGTTTCCTGAGCCTCTTTCAGCTCCTGCTCACGCTCGGCCACTTTCTCCTGCTTATCAGCAATCTTCTTCTGGCGATCGGCTTGTAAACCGGCCTCGGTGCAGTGGGTCTGTACTTCGCTCAGGGCTTTCTGCAGGCCTGCCACGCGGTGGCTGTTGCCGTGCTTAGTGGCATAATCGATCTGGGTCTGGATCTCCTGGGCTTTGCTGGCACAAGTCTCTACCGCTGCCTGTGAAAGCGCAGAAAAAGTGAACAGGGGGATGGCCAGTAACAATGTGTGGCGTAATTTCATGATTTCAATTCCTTAATGCTGGGAGATAACAAGGATGCTCCCGGTTTCCTGCTGCCCAAGGGGCAGTGCGACAGGTGGCCTACGCGGCTGACCCATGCAGACAATCAGCATAGTCACAAATTGCGTAGAACCCCAAATGTAGGGGCGCTGCATGCTGCGCCCGATTAGCCGGATGTAACGACAGCTAAGATAATCCCTTAAATGGGAAAGGGATTATCCCAGATTAAGTGGCACGCGTGCAAATTTACGCACCCAGCGGCCGGGGAGAGGAGACTCGTTCAGGGCAATGGTATAACCGGGGGGCAGGATGTTTTCCAGGGCTTCACGGGCCAGCAGTTGCTGCTCAGGGGAGTCCAGGCGGATCACCAGGCCATCGCCCTCCGGCGTAATGCTTTTGATGCGGATACCGCGTTCATCCAGGCGCTGATAGACGTAAAAACCATCTGGCAACGATAAGCCCTGCTGAACCACGTGGATACGCAGCTCGTTTTCCGTACGTAAAATGTATGGCGCCAGCACGGCGGCCAATGCCAGCAATAGCAATGAAAGCATCAGCGCGTATTGCCAGCGTGGGCGTTGGGTTCTCACGCGTCTTTCCCTGCACGGTCGGCGCGCTTTTTGCGCCACAGCACCACTAGCGAACCGACCAGCCCGGCGACCAGTAGCACTAGTGGCAGCATCATCAGGCCGAACATCAACTGGTCTTCATACTTGCGGAACACTGGGGTTTTCCCGAGGGCAAAACCGACTGATACCAGGATCAGAACCCACAGCAGGCCGCTCATCCAGTTAAAGAACTGGAAGCGTGCGTTGCTCAAACCGGACAACCCGGCAATGGTAGGCAACAGCGTACGGACGAAAGCCAGGAAACGGCCAACCAGCAGGGCCGACAGGCCATGGCGGTGGAACAACTGGTGGGCACGCTGATGGTAATGGGCCGGTAGATGAGCTAGCCAGCCCTGTACCGTAGGCGTATTGCCTAGCCATCGGCCTTGTATGTAGCTAACCCAGCACCCCAGGCTGGCTGCGGTGGTCAGGATAAGAATGGTCACCGGGAAATTCATGGTGCCTTTGGCGACCAGGACGCCGACCAGGATCAGCAGGCTATCACCCGGTAGGAAGGCGGCGGGCAGCAGGCCATTTTCCAGAAATAAGATCATAAACAGCAAGACGTACAGCGTCCAGACCAACGAGGGGTTGGCCAGCGTTTCAAAGTCTTGCTGCCATAAGGCATCCAACAGTTGCTTAATGATATCCATCCGGTGTTCCTAAAAACGTCATTGTTATTTTCGTTCAGCGGCTGGGGGCGGTAAGCTCGCGGAGGGCCCTGGCTGCTGAAGATGATGATCGGTGTTGCTTTATTCTTTGGTTCTATACCCGTCGTCTTTCAAGTTGCAGCGTTGTTATCTGCACTTGCTGCAACTTGAAATCCATAGGGTAAAACGGGGCGACACCGGATCATGAGTGATACGTTAGCGAGCCACGGTAAAGTATATTGCTCTCTTTCCAACCCCCGAGCCTGCTTTGTTGCTGCGGGAAGTTCAGCGTCCAATTGACCTGCCGCAACCGGTTAGGGGCTGGGTTATCTGCCTGCGGTTGTGGCCACAGGCGGTAGCCCAGATCCGTTGCTAAAGTATAGGCCGGAACCGATTGGGACGGGGCCTGCAACGAGCTGGGATAGGAATGCATCCGGGGCAAAGACAGCAGTAGTTTGCTGAGGGGCTTGCGGCGGAGTTCACTGTGCGGACGGTAATCCTGATCGTAGGGGGAAACCACATGCTCATCAAATAATGCTTGAGCACTTAACGCGGAGGCTAAGGCTGCGGTTTGTGCTGCATAGAGCTTTGGGCCGGAGACCGAACCGGTCCAGCAGGAAAGAGCAATAAGCATGGCAAACAACCAGCGCATGTATTCGCGTTCCACCCCAAAGTCAGTCGATAAAAAAGTGGGCTAACTCTACCAAAATAGCACGATTGGCAACAGGGAAATCTACGTGGACGCTGGGGAAATATCGCGCAGTGGGCGGCTGTACCGGGATCGATTCAGCCGTTTTTACAATACCTGACATTCGGTGCGATTTCTTGACGCCAAAACCCTATTTGGTGGTGCTGGCCATGTTATCCAAATGGATCACCGGATTCTCGGCAAACAGGTAGCGATCGGCGTTGTATTCGAAATCGTCGGTGGTGGCATTGAACAGCATCTGCTTGGTGTTTTCCAGATGTTGCCACATGGCCAGTTTGGCACCGTGAGGATCTTTACGTATTAGCGCTTTAAGGATCTCATCGTGATCGTCGCACCAACTGGCAATGGAACGCTCATCGATATGTTCGTGCAGTTTGATCCAGTAAGGGTTGCTGACACGCTGAGCCCACATTTTTTCCACTATGGTGGCCATGGCGGTATTCTGAGTCGCCAGCGCCACCTGAACGTGGAATTTGAGATCCCACTGCGAATCGCGGAAGCGATCCTCTTTGCGCGCCTGCTCCTGGATCTCCATCAGTTGGACGATATCCTGCTTGGTCACCTGGGTGGCGGCGAACTCGGCGATGTTACTTTCGATCAACTGGCGTGCCTGTAGCAGTTCAAAAGGCCCAGAGGTAGCGAATTCGAGGCTTTCACCCGGTACTACCAGGTGCTTCTGCTGGTTGGAGATCACATGGATGCCCGAGCCTTTGCGCACTTCGACGTAACCTTCCACCTCCAGCATGATGATCGCCTCACGCACCACGGTGCGGCTAACGTTCATCTCTTCTGCAATATAACGCTCGGCTGGCAGTTTCTCACCGACCGGGTAGACCCCGCCCTCAATGCGCCGTTTTAGCTCGGCGGCCAATTGCTGATAAAGGCGTCTGGTTTCAGTGAATTCCATAGTGAATACTCGGTGGTAGAAGGGCGTGATGCCATAGGACCTGTTATACCACTTATCCGTTGTAGCTGCTAGCGAGTCAGATGCGAAAAGCCCGGCACAAAGGCCGGGCTGTGGGGGTTAGCTGCTGGCATCTGCCGTTTGTAATCGCTCCTGTTCCAGCTCGGAAACCGGCTTGTTTTGCAGCACGGTCCAGATCACGATGGCGGCCAGGATATCGAACACCGACAGGGCGGCGAACAGCGGGCTGAAGCCCATGGTGTCAGCCAATGCGCCGACCACCAGAGCGAACATGGTGCTCGCCGTCCAGGCGGCCATCCCAGTCAGCCCATTGGCGGTAGCGACTTCGTTGCGGCCAAAGACGTCCGACGACAGGGTAATCAGCGCACCGGACAGTGCCTGGTGGGCAAAGCCCCCGATGCACAGTAAGGCAATGGCGACATAAGGGCTGGTGAACAAGCCGATCATGCCTGGGCCGATCATCAACACTGCGCCCAGGGTGACCACCAGTTTGCGTGAGACGATCAGGTTGACGCCGAAATGCTTTTGGAAGAATGGCGGCAGATAGCCACCCAGGATGCAGCCGAAATCGGCGAACAGCATCGGCATCCAGGCGAACATGGCAATTTCTTTCAGGTTAAAGCCGTAAGCCTTGAACATAAACAGCGGGATCCAGGCGTTGAAGGTTCCCCAGGCGGGTTCTGCCAGGAAACGCGGCAGCGCTATACCCCAGAACTGGCGGTTACGCAGGATCTGCCAGGCGGACATCTTCTTGGCGTTGCTGGTCTGGTGGTGCGCTTCCTGCCCATCCAGAATGTAGCTGCGTTCTTCGGTACTGAGTTTCTTCTGGTCTTTCGGGTGCTTATAGAAGATCAGCCAGCAGATGGCCCAGATCAGGCTCAAGACACCGGTAATGATAAACGCCATTTCCCAGCTGTGCGCCACAATCGCCCAGACCACCAACGGAGGAGCGAGCATCGCGCCCACCGAGGAACCGACGTTAAAGTAACCCACCGCGATGGAACGCTCTTTGGCTGGGAACCATTCGCTACTGGCTTTCAGCCCGGCAGGGATCATCGCTGCTTCGGCCATACCGACCGCACCACGGGCCATCGCCAGACCGACCCAGCTGTTGGCCAGCGCGGTGCCCATACAGAAGATGGCCCACAGGATGGCAAACATCGCATAGCCGATTTTAGTGCCGAGCACGTCAAGGATATAACCTGCAACGGGCTGCATCAGGGTATAGCAGGCTGAATAGGCGGCAACAATATAGGAATACTGTTGGGTCGTGATCCCCAGTGAACCTTCCAGCGAGGGGGCTGCGACGGACATCGCATTGCGGGTCAGATAACCGAGCACGGTGCCGATAGTCACCAGGCCGATCATATACCAGCGTAAGCCTTTAATTTTACGCATCCCAAATCTCTCCCAGTCTAAAAATTTCGGCCACCGGCAAGCCTGTGGCGGTCATGGTGGTGATTCCCTTTCATCTGGTTGCCGGTATTCCGCTTACCGACGCCGTCCTGCGCATTGCCATTGAACCGTGGTTATAAACCAGTAGCAGGGTGGCGAGAAGATAACTTGTCATACAGATTTAAAAGTTGAGTGATATCACAAAAACCATTATTTTTTTAAGTGATAATGCTTGTCATCATAAGGCATTGGTTTAATGAGAGTCGTCTGGATAGGCGCTTGGAGGCCGTAATGATGGGTTAACCAAGGTAAAATTTCGCTAGACTCTACGATAAATTGGTGTGATAACTTTGCAAAAGTTGACAGCAAGGCTAGCCAGGAAAAAGGTGAGGAACCCATATGGCCACGTTTTTGAGCGATGATTTCTTGTTAGACAGTGAATTTGCCCGCCGCCTGTATCACGACTATGCAGCGGATCAGCCTATTTTCGACTATCACTGCCATTTGCCACCGCAACAGATTGCCGAAAATACTCGTTTTAAGAACATGTACGATATCTGGCTGAAGGGCGATCACTATAAGTGGCGCGCGATGCGCACCAACGGCGTGGCTGAACGCCTGTGTACCGGCGATGCCTCTGACCGTGAAAAATTTGATGCCTGGGCGGCAACGGTGCCGCATACCATCGGCAACCCGCTGTATCACTGGACGCACCTGGAACTGCGCCGTCCGTTTGGCATCACCGGCAAGCTGCTCTCCCCGACTACCGCAGATGAAATCTGGCAGCGCGGCAATGAACTGCTGTCGCAGGAGGCTTTCAGCGCTCGCGGCATCATGAAACAGATGAAGGTGAAAATGGTGGGCACCACCGACGATCCGATCGACGATCTGCGCCACCATCAAACCATCGCCGCCGACAGCAGCTTCGATATCAAAGTATTACCAAGCTGGCGCCCAGATAAGGCCTTCAATATTGAAGCCGCTGGGTTTAATGACTATATGCAACAGCTGGAAGCCGCCGCAGATACTTCCATCAACCGCTTCAGCGATTTGTGCGATGCGCTGAAAAAACGCCTGGATCACTTTGCCGCTCACGGTTGTAAGGTTTCCGATCACGCGTTAGACGTGGTGATGTACGGCGAGGCCGATGAGGCCACGTTAGACAAGATCCTGGCCCAGCGCCTGCGCGGGGAGCTGCCAACTCCACAGCAGGTTGCCCAGTTCAAGACCGCCGTCCTGCTGTTCCTGGCTGCTGAATACCAGCGCCGCGAATGGGTGCAGCAATACCACATCGGTGCACTGCGTAATAACAATAGCCGGATGTTCACGACTATCGGCCCAGACATTGGCTTCGATTCTATTAACGATCAGCCGGTAGCCGAATCCCTGTCTCGCCTGCTGGATGCTCAGGCCAAGCAGGGTGCGCTGCCGAAGACCATTCTTTACTGCCTGAACCCACGGGATAACGAAGTGATCGGCACCATGGTCGGCAACTTCCAGGGCGAAGGTACGCCGGGCAAGATCCAATTTGGTTCAGGCTGGTGGTTTAACGATCAGAAAGACGGTATGCAGCGCCAGATGACGCAGTTGGCACAGCTTGGGTTACTTAGCCGTTTTGTGGGCATGTTGACCGACAGCCGCAGCTTCCTTTCCTACACGCGTCACGAATACTTCCGTCGCATCCTGTGCCAGATGATTGGCCGTTGGGTGGAAGATGGCGAAGCACCGGCGGATATTGCGTTGCTGGGTGAGATGGTGAAAAACATCTGCTTCGACAATGCCAAACACTATTTTGCTATCGAATTAGCGTAGTTACAGCTCGAGGTTGGTTTATGCAAAGCATCATAAAGATCCATGCAAAAGATAATGTGGCGGTCGCACTGTGTGATTTGGCAGCTGGTGACCAGCCTGTCTGGGAAGGGCAGGCGATCGCACTGGCGCAGGACGTTGCTCGGGGGCACAAGTTTGCCCTTGAACCGATCGCTGCCGGTGAGATGATCGTCAAGTACGGCTTGCCGATCGGCTATGCGCTGGTGGCCATCGCAGCGGGCGAACATATCCATTCGCAAAATGCCAAAACCAACCTGAGCGATCTCGACAGCTATCAGTATCAACCGGATTTCCAGACCTTACCGGCGCAGGCGGCAGATCGTGAGGTACAGATTTACCGCCGCAGCAACGGTGAGGTAGGGATCCGCAACGAACTGTGGATCATCCCAACCGTGGGCTGTGTGAACGGCATCGCCCGTCAGATCCTGCAACGTTTTCTGAAGGAAACCGGGGAAGCAGAGGGGATCGACGGCGTGCATCTTTTCAGCCACCCCTTCGGCTGCTCACAGCTCGGCCAGGATCATGAAAATACCCGCACCATGCTGCAAAATATGGTGCGTCACCCCAATGCCGGTGCGGTTCTGGTGATTGGCCTGGGCTGTGAGAACAACCAGGTGGATGCTTTCCGCAGCACCTTGGGTGAGTTTGATGAACAGCGCGTGCGTTTTATGGTCTGCCAGCAACAGGATGATGAAGTTGCCGACGGATTGGCACATTTACATGAATTATACCAGATTATGCGCGACGATAGGCGCCAGCCGGGCAAGCTCAGCGAGCTGAAGTTTGGCCTGGAATGTGGGGGATCGGACGGTTTATCGGGGATCACAGCCAACCCGTTATTGGGCTGCTTCTCGGATTATGTGATAGCCAACGGCGGCACCACGGTGCTGACCGAAGTGCCAGAAATGTTTGGTGCCGAGCGCATTCTGATGAGCCGCTGCCGCGATGAAGACACCTTTGAAAAAACCGTCAGCATGGTCAACGACTTCAAACAGTATTTTATTGCCCACGACCAACCGATTTACGAGAACCCTTCACCGGGCAACAAGGCTGGAGGCATCACCACGTTAGAAGAGAAATCTCTGGGTTGCACCCAAAAAGCCGGGCAGAGCCAGGTGGTGGACGTGTTGAAATACGGTGAGCGTCTGCGTCTGCCGGGGCTTAACCTGCTGAGTGCGCCGGGCAATGATGCGGTCGCTACCAGCGCGCTGGCGGGAGCCGGGTGCCATATGGTGCTGTTCAGCACCGGGCGGGGGACACCTTACGGTGGCTTTGTGCCAACGGTGAAGCTGGCGACCAACTCGGAGCTGGCGGCGAAGAAACCGCACTGGATCGATTTTGACGCAGGCCGCCTGATCCACGGCTTGCCGATGGCGCAGATGCTGGAGCAGTTTGTCGATCTGATCGTGGACATTGCCGATGGCGCTCCGGCGCGTAATGAAGTGAATGATTTCCGCGAGTTGGCGATCTTTAAAAGCGGTGTCACGTTGTAAAGCCTAGCTGGCGGGAGTAGCATAAAAACAGCGTTTTGTTTTAAACGCCTTGCTACTTCCGCCCCAGGATCTCCCTAATGACGTTTTATTGGTTTGCGCAGTCCGTTGGCGTGCTGGCTTTTTTGGTAGGCATCACCAGCTTCTTTAATCGTGATGACCAGCGTTTCAAACTGCAGCTGTCGGGCTACAGCCTGATTATCGGCATCCACTTTATCCTGATGGGGGCGAATGCTGCAGGGAGTAGCGCTCTGCTTAGTGCCTGCCGCAACCTGGTCTCGATGAAGACTCGCAGCCTATGGGTGATGTGGATCTTCATCTGCCTCACGCTCATCATCGGTTTATCCCGCTTTCACCACTGGATCGAAATACTCCCGATCTGCGGTACAACCGTCAGCACCTGGGCGTTGTTCCGCACCCGCGGTTTGACCACCCGCTGCGTAATGTGGTGCTCAACGGCCTGCTGGGTTACCCACAACATCTGGCTTGGCTCGATCGGGGGCTCGCTGATTGAAGGCAGTTTCCTGCTGATGAACGGTTTCAACATTATCCGTTTCCGCCGCCTGCAACTGCGCGGCATCGATCCTTTTGCGGTCGAAAAAAAGGCGCCCGTTTCAGAGGGGCGCCAGCCAGTTAAGCAATAAAGTGCAGGTTGCTGAGATTTCCTCCATTCTTCCAACAGAGCAGAGACTCTCAGCTCCCTCTCCCTGTGGGAGAGGGTTGGGGTGAGGGGACTTAACGAACTTTCAGCGGATCTTCATTGGCCAGACGCTGGTCTTCCGCCTGACAGGCTGCTGCGGTAAACAGCACGTCGGTGGAGGAGTTGAGCGCGGTTTCAGCCGAGTCCTGCAGTACGCCGATGATAAAGCCGACGGCAACGACCTGCATCGCAATTTCGTTAGGAATACCGAACATGTTACAAGCCAGCGGGATCAGCAACAGTGAACCACCGGCCACGCCGGAAGCCCCACAGGCGCAGATCGCAGCAACCACGCTCAGCAGCAGTGCTGTCGGCACATCGACAGGAATGCCCAGCGTATTAACCGCCGCCAGCGTCAGCACGGTGATGGTGATTGCGGCACCAGCCATGTTGATGGTCGCCCCTAACGGGATGGAAACCGAATAAGTATCTTCGTTCAGATTCAGCTTTCTGCTCAGTTCCATATTCACCGGAATGTTGGCTGCGGAGCTGCGGGTAAAGAAGGCGGTAACGCCGCTTTCGCGCAGGCAGGTGAACACCAGTGGATAAGGATTACGGCGGATCTTCCAGTAGACGATCAGCGGGTTCAGTACCAGCGCCACCAGCAGCATACAGCCGATCAGCACGAACAGCAGTTGGGCATAGCCCCACAGCGCGCTAAAGCCGGTATCGGCCAGGGTTGACGCCACTAGGCCAAAGATACCCAGCGGCGCAAAGCGGATCACCGCACGAACCACCATGGTCACGGCATGGGACATGTCGGTAATTAGCGATTTGGTGGTATCAGAGGCATGACGCAGTGCCAGCCCCAACCCCACGGCCCAGGCCAGGATGCCGATATAGTTGGCGTTGATCAGCGCATGGAATGGGTTCGCCACCACGCTCATCAGCAAACCTTTGAGCACTTCAACGATGCCACCCGGCGGGTTGATGTCGGTGGTGCCCACGGCCAGCGCCAGCGTGGAAGGGAAAATAAAGCTGATCACCACGGCGGTAAGCGCGGCGGCAAAGGTACCCAGTAGATAGAGGAACAGGATGGGGCGGATATTGGTTTTCTGGCCCTGCTTATGGTTGGCAATGGAGGCCATGACCAACACCAGTACCAGCAGCGGTGCCACCGCCTTCAGCGCGCCAACGAACAACGAGCCGAGCAGGCCAACGGCTGCTGCAGCAGCTGGCGAAACCAGTGCCACCACAATGCCCGCTACCAGGCCGATCAATATTTGTTTAACCAGGCTGCCCTGAGTGATGCGTAGTAATAGTTTATTCATGATGCGCTTGCGTTTCCGCTCCCTGAGAATGTGATGTACAGATTGCTGCGCCTCGGCTGAAACGTGGCCGGGCAACTTATCGTCATATCTGTAACTAAGTATGTTTGCTATGCCAGTATTCAGTAAACGGGGGATCTTGAAAAGGGGAGATGATGAAATTACCTGCATGGATCAATGATTGATAACATGCTGTTTACATTTGTGTGATCGTCATAACATTTGGCGTTTATGGCTATTTGCCAAATAATCGCGGGGCGTCTAGCGCCCCGGATAACAGATTATGGTGGCCAACCTCAACCGACCCCGGCCAATGGCTGCTGGGCCCCAAGGCTGGCGACAAAGTCTTGCAGTAACAGCTGGCTGAATGGCGTATCGCTAACCTGTTGTTGTTTAAGTTGATAAATTTTCTGCTTGGCCGGTTCCAACTCGCTGAGCCAGCTCAGGTAGCGCTGCATGATCGCCCCGTTAAATTCCGGGTGGAACTGGGTGGTCAGGGCGTTATCGCCGTAACGCAGGATTTGGCAGGCGTCCTGTTGCGAGCGGGCAAGTACTTCAGCCCCTGGCGGCGGCGTTAATACGCTTTGCGCATGGATCAGGTTCACGTTGAAGCGCGCAGGCAGGGAAGCCAGACGCTTATCTGAGCGGGCAGTGGGTAATAACTCGATCTCGAGAGTGCCAACCTCCATGCCCTGCGGGTGGTAGCCCACCTCACCGCCCAGCGCATAAGCCAGAAGCTGGTGGCCATAGCACACGCCAAAGATGGGCAGATTGATTTGTATTGCCTGGCGTAACCATTCTGCTGCGCGTTCGCTCCAGGGAAGCCGTTCGGTCACCATAGCTGCTGAGCCGGTGATCACCACTCCGCAGTAATCTTCTGGGGGCAACGGTGTCTCACCGGCTAGGACGTGCACGATATGCACGCGATCTGCATCGATATTCCCTTGTTTTAGGAACATTTGCTCAAAATTGGCCTGCTCCTGCTGGATCATCTGCGGGGCATCACCGGTTTGCATCAACAACAGCGGTTTCATTTTATTCTCCGTCAGCGGGAAACACTACGCCGGTCTGACGGCGGATCTCCGTCAGCAGGCTGGCGACGATCAGGGAATTTTCCAGGCCCTCATGCTCGACCTGCCGTTTTTCTACCAGTTCGGCAAACACTTGCGCTTCATACAGCATGGTATTGATGTGTTGCGGCTGGGTCAGTACCTGGCTATTTTCACCGCGAGGCGTCAGCACCACGCCTTGGGCTTCGGAGATTTTTTCGATCACCAGCGTGCCCTCTTCGCCCTGGATCTCACTCGGAATGTCCGAGTTGCTGACCTTGGAATGGCTGATCACCACGTCAAAGTCACCATAGTTCAGGCACACGCTGCCGTGGGCATCTACCCCGGTATCAAGCAATGTTGCGCTAGCCAATACCGACTGCGGTGCACCAAACAGTGCCACGGTGCTGGCCACGCAGTAATAGCCAATGTCCATGATCGAACCGTTGGAAAAGTGCGGGTTGAAGGTGTTCGGGTTTTCACCGGCCAGGTAACGGGGATAGCGGGAGGAGTATTGGCAATAGTTGATAAATGCCTTACGCAGTTTGCCAATCTTCGGCAATGCCTGTTGCAGGATAAGAAAATTGGGCAAGTGGGCGCTTTTGAACGCTTCAAACAGTACCACCTGATGTTCCCGTGCGCAGGCCACCAACTGTTCCACTTCGCGCAGATTTGACGCCAGCGGCTTCTCGCAAATCACATGCTTTTTATGGCTCAGGAATAGCAGAGATTGTTGGCAGTGCAGAGAGTTGGGGCTGGCAATATACACCGCATCAATCACGTCGGATTGCGCCAGCGCTTCCAGCGAGTCAAAGAAGTGTTCGACCGGATAGTTGGCGCCAAAGGCCTGCGCCTGTTCGAGCTTACGCGAATAGATGGCGGTCAGCCTCATCTTGCCGCTTTCGTGAGCCGCATCGATAAAACGTTCGGTGATCCAGTTGGTGCCGACAACAGCAAAGCGAATCATGGGTGACTCCAGTTTCCACAGGAAGATAGCTCAAGGAACCAGATTATCACGCCGCAGAGAATAGGCGAATATTTGCTTAAAAAGGCTTATTACTCATAGAGTTCGCCGAATAATGAGAGATGAGTCAGATACAGACGGGTATCAAACTCCAACTGGTGATAGCTGGGTTCCATATGGCAGCACAGGCTGTAAAACGCCTTGTTGTGGTCTTTCTCTTTCAGATGCGCCAACTCGTGGACTACGATCATGCGCAGGAAAGGTTCTGGGGCGTTTTTAAACACCGTCGCCACGCGGATCTCGGCTTTGGCTTTCAGTTTGCCACCCTGCACCCGGGAAATGGCGGTATGCAGCCCCAAGGCGTGCTTCATTACCTGGATTTTGCTGTCGTAGGCCACCTTGCTCAGTGGTTGAGCATTACGCAGATACTGATTTTTCAGATCGACGGTAAACTGATAAAGCGACTTGTCGGTGGTGCAGCCATGCACCTGCGGATAGCGTTGCAACAAAACCTCGCCCAGCCGCTGTTGCTTGATGAGTTGTTGCACCTGCATTTGCAGATGATCGGGGTAGCCTTGCAGGTAGCTCAGTTCGGACATGTTATTCAGTATTCAGTGGTAAACCGGGGCGAGCATTGTATGACGTTTTCTTGCTCAAATCCCCTAATGGGCAATTAATCCCAAAAAACATTTTACTGCCGAGCGTTTTTAGGGGATAAACAGCCCAAATTTATCATTCAGGAGGGGCAATGAGCCAACTCGATCTGGGAACACAGCAACTTGAGCTGGAGCGTTATCCCCAACAGGAAGAAGCCACCCAGTTGCAGGCGTGGGAAGCGGCGGACGAATATCTGCTGCAACAGTTGGAAAATGTCGACATCGGTGAACGCCCGGTACTGATTTTCAACGACAACTTTGGCACGCTGGCCTGTGCTCTGCATGGCTATAAGCCTTATAGCATCAGCGACTCATACATGAGCCAACTGGCGACGCGCCATAACCTCAAGCTGAATGAGCTCGATGTTGAGCAGGTCACCTTGCAAGACAGCCTGGCCGAACTGCCTGCCAACCCGGCGGTGGTGTTGATCCGCATCCCGAAAGCGCTGGCGCTTCTGGAGCAGCAATTACGTGCCCTGCGTGATGTGGTGGCACCCGATACGCTGATCGTGGCCGGTGCCAAAGCGCGTGACGTGCATACCTCGACCATGCAAGTGTTTGAGCGGGTGCTTGGCCCAACTCGCACCAGCCTGGCCTGGAAAAAGGCCCGTCTGATTTATTGCCAGGTAGCTGACATCGTGCCACCGGCAGCGCCAGAAACCACCGACTGGCTGCTCGACGGCACGGACTGGCTGATCCACAACCACGCCAACGTGTTCTCACGCGGTAGCCTGGATATTGGCGCACGCCTGTTCCTGGAAAATCTGCCGAAGGATTTGCAGGGCCATATTGTCGATCTCGGCTGTGGCAACGGTATTATCGGGATGCGTGCCTTGGTGCAGAACCCGCAAGCGCAGATGACCTTCGTCGATGAGTCTTACATGGCGGTGGCTTCCAGTGAACTGAACGTGGCGCACAACCTGCCGCAAGAGATGGATCGCTGTCAGTTTGAGGTGAACAACTCGCTGGCGGGCATTGAGCGTGAAAGCCTGCAGGCGGTACTGTGCAACCCACCGTTCCACCAGCAGCATGCGATCACCGATCACACCGCCTGGCAGATGTTCTGCGATGCCAAGCGCTGCCTGCAAGTGGGGGGGGAGCTGTGGATCGTGGGCAACCGCCATCTGGATTACTACCAGAAGCTGAGGCGTTTGTTCGGCAACTGCACCACCGTGGCCTCCAACCAGAAGTTCTTGATCCTCAAAGCGGTCAAGTCTGGCGCGCGTTATTAATGTAGGGGCGCAGCATGCTGCGCCCGTCAAATCAATGGATTACAGTGCCATGGCCAGCCGCGTGCCCTGATCGATAGCGCGGCGGGCATCCAGCTCGGCAGCCACGTCGGCACCGCCAATCAGATGCACCGTTTTCCCCATCTCCAGCAGCGGCTGCTGCAATTCGCGGCGCGGCTCCTGCCCGGCACAAATCACCACCGTATCTACCGGCAAGCAGCTTTCCTGCTCGGCACGTAGGATATGCAGACCTTCGTCGTCAATACGTTGATAGTTCACGCTATTGAGCATTTTCACGCCACGTACCGCCAGGCTGGTGCGATGGATCCAACCGGTGGTTTTACCCAAGCCTTCACCTACCTTGCTGGTTTTGCGTTGCAATAGGAATATCTGGCGTGGCGAGGATGGCACTTCCGGCCCTTGGGCGCTCAGCCCCCCGCGCTGCACTAGTTGTGAATCGATCCCCCATTCGCGGTTAAACGCTGCCAGATCCAGGCTACTGGAGGTGCCATGCTGGCTGAGGTACTCGGCGACGTCGAAGCCAATTCCCCCGGCCCCAATGATGGCGACCCGTTGCCCAACCGGCTTTTTATCGCGTAAAACATCGAGATAGTTCATCACCTTGGCGTGTTCGATGCCCGCAATGGCTGGCATACGCGGTACGATGCCGCAGGCGAGTATCACCTCATCGAAATCCGCCAGATCCTGCGGTTGCACCTGCTGCCCCAGCTTCAGTTCCACTTCATTGAGCGCCAACTGACGGCGGAAATAGCGCAACGTCTGGTGAAACTCCTCCTTGCCGGGGATTTGCTTGGCGATATTGAACTGGCCACCGATCTGCTCGGCGGCATCAAACAGGGTTACCTGATGCCCGCGGCTGGCGGCGGTGGTGGCAAACGCTAACCCGGCTGGCCCTGCACCCACCACGGCCAGTTTTTTAGGCGTTGCGGTAGCGATCAATGGCATTTCAGTTTCGCGGCAGGCGCGAGGGTTGACCAGGCAGGAAGTGAGTTTGTGATCGAAAATCTGATCCAGGCAGGCCTGATTGCAGCCGATGCAGGTGTTGATTTCGTCTGCACGGCCTTCAGCGGCCTTCTGCACGAACGCCGCATCTGCCAGGAACGGGCGTGCCATGGACACCATGTCGGCACAGCCATCGGCCAAAACCTGCTCCGCCACCGCCGGATCGTTGATGCGGTTGGTGGTGATCAGCGGGATCTTCACTTTGCCCATCAGCTTGCGCGTCACCCAACTGAACCCGGCGCGCGGCACCATGGTGGCGATGGTGGGAATACGGGCTTCGTGCCAGCCGATACCGGTGTTGATCAGCGTTGCGCCAGCCTGTTCTATTGCTACGGCAAGCTGTTCAATCTCCTGCCAACTGGAACCATCCTCCACCAGATCGAGCATCGACAGGCGGTAGATCAGAATAAATTCCGGCCCGGTCGCTTCGCGCACGGCCCGCACAATCTCGACGGCGAAACGCATGCGGTTGCTGAAGCTGCCGCCCCATTGGTCGGTGCGCTGGTTGGTGCGCGAGACCAGGAACTGGTTAATCAGGTAGCCCTCAGACCCCATGACTTCCACACCGTCATAGCCAGCCTGCTGTGCCAATGCTGCGCAGTTGGCGAAGTCGGCAATGGTTTGTTCAACTTCTTGGGTAGTCAGCGCCGCTGGGCTGAATGGGTTAATCGGTGCTTGCAGTGCGGAAGGGGCGACGGGCTGTGGCTGATAGCTGTAGCGCCCGGTATGCAGGATTTGCAGGGCAATCTTGCCCCCAGCCTGATGGACAGCCTCGGTCACGATCCGGTGATGGGCAACCTGCTGCGGCTGGTTCAGGACCGATGCTCCGCGATACACCACGCCTTTCTCATTGGGAGCTATACCGCCGGTCACGATCAGGGCGACACCGGCAGCGGCCCGCTCGGCATAGAATGCCGCCATACGCTCGGGGCCATTAGGTAGTTCTTCCAGGCCGGTGTGCATCGATCCCATCAGCACCCGATTTTTCAGGGTGGTGAAGCCGAGATCCAGCGGCGCAAGCAGGTTGGGGTAAGCACTCATTGCAGTCTCCAATCGGGTTTATCGTTATAGTTATAGACGACCCTCAAGTGGTCGGATGAGATAAATTTAGCCGTTGTCGGCGTACTTGGGAAACGCGGATGTGCTGAATGTGATAGACCTCATGTTTGCAATCGGTATAAAAGATCGGCTAACATCGGCTCGCCTTATCCCTTTTCTCTCTGCGGAGCCATTACCGAAAATGAACAACCACACCTGCTGATATCTGGCCCTATACCGAGCACGCTCGTGCCGTATGGGGAGGTTTTGATTTCATTCAGGAGTGCTTATGGCTCATTTTGCGCAGTCCCCTTATTTCGTTTTACATCAATTAATCTGTCAGTTTGCCAATGGCGAAACGCTGTTTGGCCCGCTTAATCTGGCCGTTGAACAGCTGCACTGTGGCCTGGTGGGGCGTAACGGCGTGGGAAAAACTCGCCTGCTACGTCTGATTGCCGGGCTGGATCAACCCGCGTCAGGTCATATTGAGACGCAGGCAACCTTTGCCTATGTGGCGCAGCAGCCGCACTTCACCGAACAGACGACCTTGGCAACGTTGCTGGGCTACGGTGAGGTGTTTGCCGCCCAGGCCCGTCTTGAGCAAGGTTGCCCACGGCTGGACGATATCGATCGTCTTGAGGGCCAGTGGGATCTGGCGGATCGCTTGAACACGGCTTTTGCGGCGGCGGGATTGTCTGATTTTGATCCGCAACGGCCAGCCAGCGAACTGAGTGGTGGCGAACGTATGCGTGCGGCTTTGTGTGGCGCGATAATGTCGGGGGCTGATTTCCTGCTGCTGGACGAACCGACCAATCACCTCGATAGCACGGGCCGTGAATGGCTGTATCAGCAATTGGGACAGTGGCGCGGCGGTCTGTTGATTGCCAGCCACGATCGGCAACTGTTGTCACGGATGCAGCGGATTGTCGAACTGACTCCCGAGGCATTACGTAGCTACGGTGGCAATTATCACGAATACCATCGGCTGCGGGAGCAAGAGCAACAGGCGGCGCGTGCCCAACTGGAACATGCCGCGTTGGAAAGACGGCGCGTCCGCGCTCGCCAGCAAAAAGAACACGACAATTACCAGCGTCACTCCGCCCGTACGCTGAGAACTGTGGACTCGCTGAATATCGCCTCTTTTGAGAAAGCTGCCCTCAAGGGGGCTGCCCGCGACACGATGGGTACCTTGCGTAAACAGCATCAGGGGCAAAAGAACACGCTGGATGAAGCGGTGCGCGAGGCGAGGGAACGGGTTGAAGAAGATAACCCGGTGATGCTGACCTTACCGGGCAGCGCGGTAGCCGCAGGTAAGCAGGTGCTGGTACTGGAACAGTTACAGCTGCCGTTCGTCACCTTGCCACCGCTTGACTGGCGGATGGATGGCCCGATGCGCGTGGCCATCACCGGCCCGAACGGCTGTGGCAAATCCACGCTGCTGAAGGTGATCCTGGGGCAACTGGCTGCCAGCGCTGGCCATTGCCATTGCTCGGTATCGCTGGCCTACCTCGATCAAAACCTGTCCCAGCTCGATCTGACGCGCTCGGTGGTCGATCATCTAGGTTTACAGGATACCCCGCTAGCCGAAGGAGTGTTGCGTAGCCAACTGGCGCAACTGCAACTGAATGCCGACCGGGTCACGCTGCCGTTGGCGGCATTGAGTGGTGGAGAGCGGTTGAAAGCGGCGCTGGCCTGTGTGCTGTGGCGGCGTGAGCCTGCGCAGCTCCTGCTGCTGGATGAACCGACCAACCATTTGGATCTGGCCTCATCGCAGGCAATTGAAGCGGCCTTGGCGGAGTTTCCTGGTGCGATGCTGGTGGTGTCGCACGATGAGGACTTCTTACAGGCGCTGCGATTGACCCATCGTTTGTTCTGGTCGGCAGCGGGTTGGTACTTTCAAGCAATGTAACCCCGCCTGAGGGGCCAAGCTGGGGAGTTTTTGGTATACTTAAGGTCATTTTGTGAGGTTTCGAGACAATGACTATGACTCCAGTGGCAACAGCAGCCGAGGTAATTTATTACAACGGCACTATCTTCACCGCAGATGCGGAAAATCGTGTTTGTAGTGCGTTGGCGATAGGGCAGGGATACATTCTTGCGGTAGGGACTGATGAGCAGGTGCTTGCGCTGGCGACCCCCACCACCGAACGCATCGATCTGCACGGCAAAATGATGATGCCGGGCCTGATCGACAGCCATATGCACCCATTCTGGGGTGGCAAACAGCTCAAGGGGTGCAGCCTGCACTATGCGGCGCTGACGGTAGAGCAGACCTTGCAGCATATACAGGACCATTTGGATAAATATCCGGCTGGCGATGATGAATGGCTGACGGTGCGCGCCTGGCAGCGTCAGGCGATGATCCCGGTTGGCGCGGACATGAGCCGTGCGCTGCTGGACTCTCTGAACACCCGCCGCCCGGTAGCGTTGTTCGCTAACGATTGCCACACGCTGGCGGCTAACAGCCGTGCGCTGGAGATGTTGGGCATTGATGAAAATACGCCAGTGCCGCCAGATGGCAAGATCGCCCGCGATGCCGATGGTCAACTGACCGGGATCCTGGAAGATGCTCCGGCCATGCGCGCCTTTGACAGCATTCCTTCCGGCACGGCGGAACAGAACGTGCAGGTGGCGGCTCATGTACAGCAGGTACTGCATGAGCAGGGCGTAACCACGGTGATGGACACCCGCGTGTTTGCGGAACAACTGGAGGCTTTCGCCGTATTGCGCGATCGCGGTGAGCTGACCTTACGCGTGCTGGGAGCTAAAGAAGTTACGCCAGACAGCGTACAAGGGCCGGAAGACGCTGCCCGTGCGGTGCAAGAGGTTGTCGCCTTTGCCGAACAGTGGAGTAGCCAGCCTTGGACGCCGCAGGCCGGGATCTCTGTTGGCCATCTCAAGCTGTTCGTCGACGGCGTGTTGCAGCCACCGACTATGACGGCGGCGCTGCTAGAGCCTTATCGTGAACATCATGGGGAAGCCAAGGGTGAGCGTTATGGCGATCTCTACTTCACCACGCCGGTGCTGAACGCGCTGATCGTCGAGTGTGGCCGCGCTGGCCTGCATCCGCATACCCATACGGTAGGCGATGGCGCAATCGAGCAGGTGCTGGATGCGGTTGAGCTAATGCGTGCTGCCTGCCCAGGCAAGGATATCCGCCCAGGGTTGGCTCATAACGAATTGGTTGCGCCGCATCAGTATGCGCGCTTCGCCTCTTTGGCGGCAACGGCGGTACTTTCGTTCCAGTGGGCCGGTTTACCGGGCGTGCTGATCGATGAAGAGCGCGAGATGCTGGGTGAAGCCCGTTTCCCTCACCTGGAGCCCGCGGCACGCTTCCTGGATGCCGGTGCGCGGCTGGCCTATGGCAGCGACTGGCCAATCGATCGCCTGGATGAGTGGTATAACCTGCAGGTGGGGATGACCCGCCGCGCCTGGGATAGCGAAGGTAATCCCGCCGGGCCACGCCTGGACAACGATCGCGATCTGACCCTGATCGAGACGCTGCGCGCAGCCACCATCGATGCGGCCTACATGATCGCCAAAGAGCAGTACATTGGCTCGCTGGAAGTGGGCAAATTTGCCGATGCGATCGTCCTGCACCATAATCTGTTTGAGCAACCGGCAGAGAAACTGTACCAAACCCGCATCGAGCGGACGTTGGTTGGCGGGAAGATCAGCTATCAATCCTGATAGCAATGTGAATTAAGCGGTCATTTTACCTGGAGGCGTTGCATGCAGCGCCTCTACAAATTCGGCAACATTGTCTTGAAGGGTAATTTTTACCGCTTTTCCTCATCCTGCAAACAATAAATCAACGGGTTATGCCCCAGTTCTTTACCTATTGCTACCCGGTTTTCTGAAAGCGGATTGTTAGCTTCCCCGGCAGCCTAACTTGTGCCAGAATCCGTCCCCTTGTTTTTACCGCAGCGAATCAAATAGCCTATTGGGATTGGCCCTGAATAGCGCTGAGCTGCGCCAGGAGATGATACGGTAATGCCGCAAAACATTCGGTTGCAACGAGTTCTTAAAACCCCCGCCCTGGTTGCGTTTGGCCTTGCCTATATGGTGCCACTGGGCGTGTTTACCACCTACGGTCAGGTTACCGTGTTAAGCCAGGGCCACTTACCCGTCGCTTATCTGGTTACCATCGTGACCATCCTGTTTACCGCCCTGAGCTATTGCCGGATGACCAACGCCATGCCGCTGGCAGGTTCGGCCTATTCCTACGTACAGCGCAGTTTTGGTGGTAAAACCGGTTTCCTGGTAGGTTGGGCGCAGATCCTCGATTATCTGTTCCTGCCGATGCTTAACTATCTGGTTTTAGGTATCTTCTTGCACGAGGCATTCCCATCGATCCCTGCTTACGTGTTTATTCTTGGCTCCATTGCCAGCGTCAGCGCGCTGAATATTCTGGGCGTGCGCCTGCTTAGCTCGGTGAATTTCACGCTGATTGCCTTGCAGATGGTGTTTATCGTGCTGTTTATCGTGCTGGCATTTAGCGAGGCTGACCTCAGCCCGGCGTCATTGATGAAGCCGCTGCTGGTGGATGCCGGTGACTTCTCTGGCCTGATCGCCGGTGCTGCGGTGTTGTGCCTGGCCTTCCTGGGTTTTGATGCCATTGCCACCATGGCCGAAGAGGCTGCCGACGCCAAACGTACTCTGCCGCGCGCGATCCTTATTACCGTGATCTGTGCCGGTGGCATCTTTGTTGCCGTTTCCTACGCCGCGCATCTGGCCTATCCTGACTGGCAATCGCTGATCCCGCATCAGGACACCGCCAGCCTGATTATCTCGGAACACGTGGGCGGCAAGTGGATGTACAACTTCTTTATGGCCACTTACCTCACTGGGGTGTATGCCTCTTCCATGTCTGCACAAACCGGTGTTTCACGTATCTTCTACGCCATGGGGCGTGAAGGCGTGTTGCCGCGTAAAGTGTTCTACCATCTGCACCCTCGTTTCCGCACTCCGTGGCGCGCGATCGTGTTTGTCGCCATCATCTCGTTGCTGGCGCTGTGGATGGATTTGAGCATGGTGGTGTCGATGATCAGCTTTGGCGCACTGGGGGCATTCACCTTCGTTAACCTCAGCGTGATCAAACACTTCCTGATTAACCAAAAACGCCGTGGGCTGAACGCGATGTTCAAATACGGCCTGCTGCCGCTGATTGGCTTCGGTATGTCAGTGTGGTTGTGGGTCAACCTGGATCCCGAAGCGCTGAAAGTGGGCTTCACCTGGCTGTTTGCCGGCTTTATTTATCTGCTGTGGTTGACCAAGGGGATGCGTCAGGATCCCCCATCCACCCAGGATGATATCGGCGATCTGCTGGATTGATAGATTACCCCTCACCCCAACCCAGAGGGTTGGGGTGAGGGGCTTATACACTCCAACAATACGTCAAACGCCGCCGCCATTTGTTCTTCTGGCACACAAGCAAAGCCCATCAGCAGCCCGCGTCGCGCGTTTGGCAGCATGTAATACCGTGACAACGCTCTTACCAGCACCCCGCGTTCATTGGCCGCCGCAGCGATGGCGACATCGTCTGCATCATCTGGCAGGTTGAGCACCAGATGCAGCCCGGCGTTGCTGTTGAACTCGCTCAACGCCTGCTTACCCAGATGCTGTTCAATCAACGCGGTGAGGAACCCACGCCGCTTGGCATACAGCAACCGCATGCGGCGGATATGTGCCGTATAGTGGCCTTCCTGAATAAACTGCGCCAGCGCCGCCTGAATGATCAAATGACCGCCACGATAAAGCTCGGCGTGAGCCGTTTTTAACTCGTCCATCAATGGCTTGGGAAGCACCACATAGCCTAGCCGCAGGGCCGGATAGAGCGTTTTGCTGAAGGTGCCGATGTAGATCACCGGCGCATCGGCTTCCAACCCCTGCAAGGCCGGGATAGGTTGGCCAGAGAAGCGAAATTCACTGTCATAATCATCTTCCACGATCCAGCCGCCAGCCGCACGGGCCAAAGCTAGCAGCCGTTGCCGACGAGCCAGGCTCATGACCGAGCCCAACGGGTATTGGTGCGAAGGGGTGACAAAAATCAGCCGTGGCAAGGCCGCCGGTTGTTCTGGTGGCACCATCCCGGCCTCGTCCACCGCCCAGGGGCAGATATTGACGCCGTTCATGCGCAGGATATTGCGGATCCCCCAATAGCCAGGTTCCTCGATCCAGGCGTCATCTCCAGGATTACACAGCATGCGGGTGACCAGATCGATCGCCTGATGAATGCCTTCGGTGATCAGAATTTGTTCCGGCGAGCAGCGCACCGAACGCGACACCCGTAGATAGTCCACCAACGCATGCCGCAGCTCCGGGCTGCCGCCCTGGTTGCTGTAGGTTAAGCGCTGTGAGGTCGGGCGGCGGCTGATGCGTGCCTGGAGTTTGCTGAAGATGTGATGCGGGAAAGCATTCACGTCGGGGACGCCGGGAATAAACGCTCCCCACTGTTTCGGGCTAGCGCTGGCGTGTTGCAGTAGCGTGATGCCACGTTGTGACAGCTCGGCACGCCGTTGCTCACCGTCAACGGCAATCGGCTGGCTGGCGGTGGATAAACAGCTGTCGGGTACCGTTTCTGCGACGAAGGTTCCACTTCCCTGGCGCGAAAACACATATCCTTCCGCCAGTAATTGTTCATAAACGGTTAAAACCGTATTACGTGAGAGGCCCAGCTCTTTTGCCAGATCGCGTGACGCCAGCAGGCGGCTGGAAGGGGGCAGGCTGCCGTCCAGAATACTGGTACGAATGGCATTGTATAACCGCTTGTGCAGTTTATCATCGGGCTGCTCGCCGAGGCGTTGCAGCAGCAGGTCACCACTCAATGAGCGCAATTGGATCCCTCAATTAATCGTAACTGGCACTCGATTATAGGGCCACATCAGGTGTAAATAAACGCAATGTTTCACGTTTGTGAACAAAACCGATAACTGGTCCCGCCCGGAGAGAACAGCATGAAAAACGCAGAACTGAATCAACGTCGTCTGGCCGCTACCCCAAGAGGGATTGGCGTGATGTGTGGTTTTTACGCCGAGCGTGCAGAAAATGCCACCCTGTGGGATGTGGAAGGCAATGAGGTGATCGACTTTGCCTCGGGCATTGCGGTGCTCAATACCGGCCACCGTCATCCCAAGGTGATCGCCGCCATTGAAAAGCAGCTTCAGGCGTTTACCCATACGGCATACCAGATCGTGCCTTATGAAAGCTATATTTCGCTGGCAGAGCGCATCAACCAACGTGCTCCGATCGAAGGCACCTGTAAAACCGCCTTCTTCACCACTGGCGCAGAAGCGGTAGAGAACGCGGTGAAGATCGCTCGTGCTTACACCGGGCGCCCAGGCCTGATCACCTTCGGCGGTGGATTCCATGGTCGTACCTATATGACCATGGCGCTGACGGGTAAAGTGGCCCCTTACAAGTTGGGCTTTGGCCCGTTCCCTGGCTCCGTTTTCCACGGCCAGTATCCGAATGCGCTATATGGTGTCAGCACCGAAGATGCCATGAATAGCCTGGAACGCATCTTTAAGGCCGATATCGATCCTAAGCAGGTTGCCGCGATCGTACTGGAGCCGGTACAGGGGGAAGGGGGCTTTAACGTGGCTCCGGCAGAATTCATGCAGGCGCTGCGTACGCTGTGTGACCAACACGGTATCCTGCTGATCGCCGATGAGGTGCAGACCGGCTTTGCCCGTACCGGCAAGCTGTTTGCGATGGACCACTATGCGGTGAAACCGGACCTGATCACCATGGCGAAGAGCCTGGCTGGCGGTATGCCGTTGTCTGCCGTGGCGGGCCGTGCTGAAGTGATGGATGCCCCGGCCCCTGGTGGCCTTGGTGGTACCTACGCCGGTAACCCATTAGCCGTTGCTGCCGCGCTGGCGGTATTGGACGTGATTGAAGAAGAACAACTGTGCCAACGCTCCCAGCGTTTGGGGCAACATTTGGTGGAAGTGCTGCAACAGGCACGTAGCCACTGCCCGGCGATTGTGGATATTCGCGCGCTGGGTTCCATGGTGGCAGTAGAGTTCAACGACCCGGCAACCGGTAAACCGTCGCCGGAGTTTACCCGTCAGGTACAGCAAAAAGCCCAGGAAGCAGGACTGTTGCTACTCAGCTGTGGGGTGAACGGTAACGTGATCCGTTTCCTGTACCCGCTGACCATTCCTGATGCCCAGTTTAACCAGGCGCTGGCAATCCTTTCCCGCGCGCTGGCCCAATAAGGAGCAATATTCATGAAACTGCAAAACCCCGATCTGCTACGTAGCCAATGCCTGATTAACGGCGAGTGGTGTGATGCGCGCAGCGGCAAACGTGAAGCCGTGATCAACCCGGCCAACGGAGTGGAGCTGACAACGGTGCCTCTGGTGAGCGCAGAGGAAACCCAGCAGGCAATTAACGCCGCGCAGCAGGCACAAATCGGCTGGAAGCAACAGACCGCCAAGCAGCGTTCCGTATTGTTGCTGGCCTGGGCCGATAAAATCATGGCGGCTCAGGAAGATCTGGCGCAGCTGATGACCGCTGAGCAGGGTAAATCGCTGGCGGAAGCGCGTGGCGAAGTGGCCTATGCCGCCTCGTTTATTACCTGGTTCGCTGAGGAAGCCAAGCGTGTAGACGGCGCCGTATTACAGGCACCACAGGCTTCGCAACGTCTGGTTGTGGTGAAACAACCTATCGGTGTCTGCGCGGCGATCACGCCGTGGAACTTCCCGGCAGCGATGATCACTCGTAAGGCGGCTCCTGCGCTGGCCGCAGGCTGCACCATGATCGTCAAACCGGCTGAGCAAACGCCGCTGACCGCATTGGCATTGGCGAAACTGGCGCAGGATGCCGGTATTCCCGCAGGCGTATTGCAAGTAGTAACCGGCGAAGCGGCTCAGGTGGGTAAAGTGCTGTGTGACAGCCCGGTAGTACGCAAGCTGAGCTTTACCGGATCGACCGAGGTTGGGCGCATCCTGATGGCGCAATGTGCGCCAACCATTAAAAAGCTTTCGTTGGAACTGGGCGGCAACGCACCAGTGATTGTGTTTGACGATGCGAATCTGGACGCGGCCGTTGCCGGGATCATGGCCTCCAAATTCCGCAACAGCGGGCAGACCTGCGTTTGTGCCAACCGTATTTACGTGCAGGACGGCATCTACGATCGTCTGGTGGATAAGCTGGTGGCCGCGGTTGAACAACTGAAAGTCGGTGATGGCACACAGGAAGGGACGACGCAGGGGCCGCTGATCGATGAGGCTGCGATAGAAAAAGTGCAGAGCCACATTGATGATGCGCTGATCAAAGGGGCACAGATCGCGACCGGCGGGCAACCGCATGCGTTGGGCCGTACCTTCTTCCAGCCGACGGTGGTTACCGGTGTGACCCAGCAGATGCGCTTTGCCAAAGAAGAAACCTTTGGCCCGGTTGCACCGCTGTTCCGTTTCCATGACGAAGCAGAAGCTATCGCGATGGCCAACGATACCGAATTTGGTCTGGCTGCTTACCTGTTTACGCAAAACGCCGCCCGTCAATGGCGGGTGCCGGAGGCGTTGGAATACGGCATGGTGGGCATCAATACCGGTTTGATCTCCAACGAGGTAGCGCCTTTCGGCGGTATCAAACAGTCTGGGCTGGGGCGCGAAGGCTCCCGCTACGGCATCGAAGAGTATCTGGAACTGAAATACCTGTGTATTGACGTGAGCTGTTAACCCTCAAGACTTGAACGCTCCCCGGTGGCCTACGCTGGGGGGCGTTTCCTCCGAGCAAGAAGTGATGTTTCTCACCGTTGAGAACGGCGGCGTCGTGGCCGCCGGTTTTTTTAGCTCCGCATTTTTTCTGGTAATGCCAACCACGCCTGCACCGATGGGCGCTGCCACTGTTTTTGTGCATAGTGGCGCAGCGGTTCCGGTACCTGATCGCCATGTATCACCAGCCGGTTGAGCATCAGAGCCAGGTCGGTATCGGCGATACACCATTCGTGGAACAGATGATCCTGGCCGTGGCTCAGCAACTTTTGCGCCGCAGTCAGCAGTTTGTTGGCTGCCCGTTGGGCATCCGCACTCAATGGGGCAAATTTACCCGCGCTGAAAATTACCTCGGTTGGGCGTTCGGCCCGCAACGGCAACAGATCGCTACGCAACCATGCCTGGATCTCACGGGCTTTGGCGCGCTGTTTGATGTCACGCGGGTAGAGCGGATGAGCTGGGTGGAGTTCTTCCAAATATTCCTCAATGGCGGAAGACTCGGAAAGTTGGAAGCTACCCATCACCAACGTCGGCACCCGCAGCGTTAATGACAGGCTGCCGTAGGCCTGGCTTTGCTGTTCCCCCAGTGAAAGATCCACCGGCTTGACGGTAAACGGCATGCCTTTCTCCGTGAGCGCCACAAAGGTCGACATGGCATAGGGGCTGAAAAAGTCGCTATCGGTGTAGAGAACAGTGGCCGATGGGTTCATACGGATCCTTGAGGATGGGGAAGGTATTTGGAATCATTGGCGAAGGATGCAATAAAATCAAGGCGATGGCCGATGATTAATCGTAATGGCGTATTAGGCACCGTGATGGCGGCTGGTAATCAGGAGTCACTGACCAGGATTATCCCCAGCCGATCGATTAACCCAACGACCTGCTGGCTATCCAGTTGTACTCCCTCCAGATCAACCTGGCGGATATCCATCTCCCCTAGCTCTGCGCCAGTCAGATTGCAGTGGTTGAAGGTGGCGGCCCGCCAGTCAAACTGATTGAACTCCCCGCCGGACAGATCGGAGCCAATAAAGCTGGCACCCAACACGTTAGCGCCACTCCAGCGGTTTTCCCACAGCTCACATTTCTCCAGCACCACCTTGGAGAAGTTGCTGTAGCTCAGATTGCTTTTGATGATAAAGGCGCTGCAAAAATAGCTGCGCTGCGAAATCATGTTCATAAAGCTGGCGCCACGGAAATCAGCCCCCTGTGCCTTGCATTCGCGGATCTCCAGGCCGAGGGCCTGGGTATTTCTGAAATCGGCCAGTGAGAGATCGCAGCTTTTAAAGCTGGCATCTTTCAACACCGCGCGGCTGAAGTTACATCCGAGCTGGGTCTCTTCGTCATAGAAAACGCAGCCGATAAACTGGGTATCAGTCAGATCGGTGCCGGAGAAATCGCAGTTCAGAAACTTGCCGTTGGTGATGATCTCACCACGGAATTGATCACGGGAAATTTTGGCAGAATGCAGCAGTAAGGGTTGCATGTTGTTACCTGTTTTTTTATACAGTTTATGGTGATACTACCTGAGGTTAACGGTGAAGGGAAATGGTGTATAAAGCGGTCAGCTTGCTTGATGGCGTTGGGTTTTAAATAGGGCCTGTGCTCTCTCCGCCTTAACTCTTTCTTAAGCTTGCATCGCTAAACTGCTCATTATCAGTCAGAGGGGCGCGATTATGAGTATGCATATCCAGGCACCGTACCAGCTATCGTTTGCTGAGGACCATGAGCACAGGGCCTTATTACAGGCTTATATACAGCATGAATATGGTCGGCAGTTTAATGCGCTCATTCCTCACTTCCTGCCTTATCTGTTAGGCATGTACCGCGCTGATGGCGTTCTGGTTGGTGCCTGTGGTCTGAACCGTGCTGACAACTCGGCGCTGTACCTTGAGCGTTATCTGGATGCGCCGATTGAAGAGGTGGCTGTCGCGCAGACGGGAATAATCTTGCCACGTAACCGTCTGGTTGAAATAGGAAACTTTGCCTGTTCTGAATCCGGAAATGCCCGGATCATGTTTGCGGCGATTTGCCGGCTACTCTACGAAAACCAATTCGAATACGTGGCATTTACCGGGACCAAAAAGTTGAGAAATATCTTCCACCAGTTGCACCTGACCCCTCTGGAACTGGCCCCTGCATTGCCGGATCGAATGGGTGAGGATGCCCAGGCCTGGGGAGAATATTATCAGGGACAGCCCTGTGTCATGGTTGGCGATCTTAAACAAGGCCGCCAAATTCTGAGTGAAACCAGCTTATTGCTTTCATTGTTTGGCCCCATGCCGGATATCTTTCCCGTGCAAATGAGCGTGCAGCTATGATCCTTTTTGAGCGAATTGAACACATTGCGGTCGCAGATGGCTCTCGCCCTGCGTTATGTGATAGTCAGCAGAGCATCAGCTACGCTGATTTATTGCGGCAAACCACCTCTCTGGCCGAGCGACTCAGTAATGAGAGAATATCGCGGCTGGCCCTGTTTTTGAATAACGGCCTGGAGTGGGCCATGATCGATCTGGCTTGCTTGTTAGCCAATATTGTCATTATACCGGTGCCCCTTTTTTTCAGTGCCGAACAACAAGACTGGTTGTTGGAAAGTAGCGGTGCCGATGCCTTGATTGGGCCTGCCCGGCAAGGGTGGATAACGACCCCCTTCCTTGATTACCCTTTGCAACGTCGGCAGCCATTATCTGTTGCTGAATTACCCGCTAATACGGCCAAAATCACCTATACATCAGGGACAACCGGGCATCCCAAAGGGGTATGTTTGAGTCAGGAGCACTTGATGCAGGTCAGTCTGGCGCTTGCCGAGCGGGTTGCTGCGGCAAACATACAGCAGCATCTGACATTGCTGCCACTGTCGACCTTGCTTGAAAACATTACCGGGCTGTATGTTCCGTTGCTCAGTGGCGTATGTAGCCGTATCCCCTCGCTGGCGGAAGTGGGGTTGACAGGCTCTAGCCAGTTTTCCGCTCAGATCCTTGCCCAAGCCATTACACAATGGCGGCCGCACAGTCTGGTCTTGGTACCTGAATTGCTGCGTCTATTCGTCATGTTGTGCACCCACAACCCAAGGTTGGCGGAGAGCCTGCGTTTTGTTGCCGTCGGCGGGGGTAAGGTTGTTGCGGATTTAGTGGTTAAATCGCATCAGTTGGGTTTGCCGGTTTTTGAAGGGTATGGCTTATCAGAATGTGGCTCGGTTGTTGCCCTCAATGCGCCAGGGCGTGCATTGCCTGGCTCGGTGGGTGAACCGTTACCGCACTGCCGGATAACCATCGCACCGGATGGGGAGATCTTGATTTCTGGCGCGACAATGCTGGGATACCTGGGGGAACCTGCTGCAAGATCCCCGGTAGCAACTGGCGATCTCGGCCATTTTGATGCCCAAGGCTTCCTTCATATCACCGGCCGCAAAAAGAATATTCAGATCACCGCCTTTGGCCGAAATTTTTCACCGGAATGGATCGAGGCAGAGGCTCAGCTTTTTCCAGCAATATCCCGCATGGTCATCTTTGGTGATGGTTTACCCGTAAATGTTGCGCTGATCCAAGTGACAGCCGGTTATGAAAGTAGCCTTGCCGAGCAGCTATCTCAACTTAATGGACGGTTACCTGACTATGCACGGATCCATCATTATTTTTTGGCACAGTTAACGGTTGAAAACGGTTTATTAACCACCAATGGGCGCCCGAAAAGACAGCAGATTTTGTCCACCTATCACACACGTATTCATCAGTTAATCGCGGGAGATATCACATGAGTTTTTATCAATTGTTACAGCGAGAGACGGCGGTGGACAGAGAGAAGCTCCTTTCCGCCCCGGTCATAGAAGCTTGCCGCTGCGGAAATATTAATGCCGAAATGTATATCGCCTTTTTGACACAGGCTTTTTATCATGTCAGCCATACCGTGCCTTTATTGATGACAGCGGGCGGCCGGATGAACTCAGAATATGAATGGGTTCGCGGAGCCATTGCCGAATATATTGATGAAGAGTATGGCCATCAGGAATGGATATTAAATGATATCAGGACGTGTGGCGGGGATGCCGAAGCGGTTCGTCATGGCCAGCCGGTATTGGCAATCGAGTTGATGATTGCGTTCCTCTACGATCACGTCTCTCGCCTCAACCCTATGGGTATTTTCGGTATGGTGCATGTCCTTGAGGGCACCAGCGTCGCCATTGCTACCACCGTTGCCGAGCAGCTCAAGCAGGGCCTGGGATTGCCAGATAAAGCCATGAGTTATCTCAGTTCGCATGGGGAACTGGATAAAGAACATCTGGCCTTTTTTGCATCATTAATGGACCAGGTGGAAAAGAGCGAAGATCGTGCCGCGATTATCCATACTGCCAAAGTGGTCTACCAACTTTATGGCGACATGCTGCGTGGCCTGATGGAGCCAGCACAATGAGGCTCAACAACAGCCGTATTTTGCTTACCGGTGCCAGCGGTGGTATTGGCCAGGCACTGGCTCATGCCTTGGCAAAGCAGGGGGCTTGTCTGATATTACATGGGCGTAATGAAACGGCGCTCACCGCGCTGCTTAACACATTGCCCCACCCGGAAAAACATCAGGTTTGGATCGCCGATCTTGGCGATTTCACGCAATTGACACAGCAAGTTGAGCTGCTTTGCCAACAACAGCGTATTGATATCCTGATCAACAATGCTGGGGCCAATCATTTTGCCTGGCTTGAGGATCAAAGCGAACAACAAATAATGCAGCAGTTAGCCGTAAATATTCAGGCTCCAATATTATTGACTCGGGCTTTACTGCCTTATATAGACCGGCCCGGCATCATTATGAATATCGGTTCCAGCTTTGGCAGCATTGGTTATGCCGGATATAGCGTGTATTGCGCGAGCAAGTTCGCGCTGCGCGGTTTTAGTGAAGCACTCGGCAGAGAACTTGCCGGTTCATCCATTAACGTGCTCTATTTTGCCCCCCGGGCGACCCAAACCACGCTTAACTCTGCGGCTGTTAATGCCATGAATGCTGAGTTAGGCACCAAAAGTGACAGTGCTGAATGGGTTGCTGATGAGGTGATTGTTGCGTTAGACAAACAGATAAAACGACGATGGTTGGGTTGGCCAGAGCGGTTCTTTGTCAAACTTAATGCACTGTTCCCTGCGGTGGTCGATAAAGCGCTGGCTAAACAGCGGCATATTATTGCCCGCCATGCCAATGCTGCGCTTGAGAAGAAGGACTCGCGATGAAAAAGTTATTGTTGGTGTTGACGTTCTTTGGTAGTACAACCGCGGTTGCCCAGAGTGATTTGGCCGATATTCAGAACCAATGGGCAGTTTGCCAGTATCAGGTTGCGGCGAAACAGAAAGAAAGCTGTCTGGAACAACTCAGCGCCGTTGCGGATAAAGCCAGTGCAGCTAACGGGTCACGCGCAGACCTGTTGATCTGGTCTGCGATCGTCAAGAGTAGTTGGGCCGGTGAGAAAGGGGGGCTGGGTGCTTTGGAACTGGCCAAAGAGGCGAAAATGAAGTTGGAACTGGCAATAAAGTTGGATGCCAAGGCGCTGGATGGCTCAGCCTATACCAGTCTTGGCGCCCTCTATTATCAGGTTCCTGGCTGGCCCATTGGCTTTGGTGATGACAAGCAGGCTGAACTGTTGTTGAAACAGGCTTTACAGATTAATCCAACGGGTATCGATCCCAACTATTTCTACGGTGACTTTCTGATAGATCAAGGGCATAAGGCACAGGGCAAACTCTATTTACAGAAAGCACTGGCGGCCCCTGCCCGGCCAGGCAGAGAATTAGCCGATAAAGGCCGCCATCAGGACATTCAACAACGACTCGATAAACTTTGATACTACGGGTCCATAAAGGGAAACAAAATGCACCGGGAACGACACAGCATAGAAAAAATAGGCTGGCTGCGGGCCGCTGTTCTCGGTGCTAATGACGGGATAGTGTCTACCGCCAGTCTGCTGTTGGGCGTAGCGTCGGCTAACGTAACTCAGCAAAGTTTGCTCTTGACCGGAGTGGCTGGCTTGGTAGCTGGTGCGATGTCGATGGCAACCGGTGAGTATGTTTCAGTGTCTTCCCAGGCTGATACTGAAAAGGCCGCTCTGGCTGAAGAGCAAGCTGAGCTGAATAGCGATTTTCAGGGTGAACACCGGGAGTTAACCTCGATTTATGTCCATCGTGGGCTTGATTTGGCTCTGGCTAAACAAGTGGCAGAAAAACTGATGCACCATGATGCGCTAGGCGCCCATGCGCGTGATGAGCTGGGGATCTCAGAAATCACCACCGCGCGTCCTTTACAGGCCGCGTGGGCTTCAGCATTGAGTTTTGCTGCCGGGGCAATATTACCGCTATGTGTAGCGGCCATCGCGACAACTGAATGGACCATCCCCGCCATTGCCTGCTCAGCATTGGTTTCACTGGCGGTGCTTGGGGGCGTTTCGGCCAAAGTGGGCGGCGCACCCATCGGCCCTGGAGTGATGCGCATTACCTTCTGGAGCGCACTGGCCATGGGGGTGTCATCGGGGATCGGGGCGTTATTTGATTTGGTTACGGGGTAAGGGGTAAACCAATAGCGCGATATTTTTCTCTGCGTCGCAGTCATCCTTCGTAACGCATAGTGAGAAGAAAACGCTTGCAGAGTAAGCGTTGATAAACCATCATTTGAAACGACGTTTCACTTCCTTGTTACAGGCCAACCTTGAACTTACACGGGCTACTGCCCCAGCGCGTTGCCAAGACGCATTGGTATGCCAAGCGAAAAAGCTATCGGGTGCTCTTTTGGCGCGAAATCACGCCACTGGCGGTACCGATCTTTCTAGAGAACACCTGCGTACTGCTGATGGGGGTGCTCAGCACCTTCCTGGTGAGCTGGCTCGGTAAAGAGTCGATGGCAGGCGTTGGTCTGGCAGACAGCTTCAACATGGTCATCATGGCCTTTTTCGCGGCGGTGGATCTGGGCACCACGGTGGTGGTGGCCTTTAGTCTTGGCACTCGCGATCGTAAACGGGCACGGGCGGCGGCACGCCAGTCGCTGGTATTAATGACCGTACTGGCGGTGCTGCTGGCGGTTGGGATCCATTTGGCCGGGCAACAGATCATTAACGTGATCGCCGGTGAAGCCACGCCCGAAGTCAAAGCGCTGGCGCTTTCTTATCTGCAAACCACCGTCTGGAGTTATCCGGCAGCCGCCATCGCCCTTATTGGTAGCGGTGCCCTGCGTGGGGCTGGCAATACCAAGATCCCACTGCTGATCAATGGCGGCATGAATATCCTCAATATTCTCATCAGCAGTACGCTGATTTATGGGGTATTTAGCTGGCAAGGCCTGGGTTTTGTTGGCGCGGGGCTGGGGCTGACCATTGCTCGCTATATCGGCGCGATCGCCATTATTGCCGTTCTGGCGGTGGGCTTTAATCCGGCGCTGCGTATTACGCTCAAAAGCTATTTTACGCCACTCAACAGCAGCATACTGCGTGAGGTGCTGGGGATTGGTATTCCCGCCAGTATCGAATCGGTGCTGTTCAACGCTGGCAAGCTGCTGACACAAATGTTTGTGGCGGGGATGGGGACCAACGTCATCGCCGGTAACTTTATCGCTTTCTCTATCGCGGCCCTGATTAACCTGCCGGGGAATGCCTTGGGATCTGCTTCTACCATTATCGTCGGCAGGCGTCTGGGGAAAGGGCAAATTGCTCAGGCTGAGCGGCAGATGAAGCACGTCTTTTGGCTGGCGACGATTGGCCTGACGGTGATTGCCTGGGGAACAGCCCCCTTTGCCGGGCTGTTTGCCTCATTTTATACCCAGGAAGACGATGTTAAAGAGGTGGTCAAAATCCTGATTTGGCTCAACGCCGCGTTTATGCCGATTTGGGCCGCGTCCTGGGTGTTGCCCGCCGGGTTGAAGGGCGCGCGTGATGTCCGGTTTGCCATGTGGGTGACGATGTTGGGCATGTGGGGCTGTCGAGTGGTCGCTGGCTATATCCTGGGCATCGTGCTTGGCATGGGCGTGGTGGGTGTCTGGCTGGGGATGTTCTTGGACTGGGCCGTTCGCGGAGTCTTCTTCTATTGGCGTATGGTCAGCGGGCGCTGGTTATGGAAATATCCACGCCTGAGAAAAAACCAGCCTGAATCAGCCGAAGAACAGCCACCAAGCTAACGGTATTTTATTAGCCTGAGCCGGGTTGGCGGTATCAATCCATTGTCGGCGGTTATGTTTTGGTGTAAGACTGATGCCACGATAAATGATCTAAAGGTGCACCATGGATGGATTGATATTTATCGCTGGCTTGGCGTTGTTCCTGTGCCTGGTGGTATTACCCATTTCTGTGGTGGTATCGCTTGGCCGTGGCAACCGTAACCAGCGGGAAATTGCTCAACTGACACTGACCATCACCCAGTTGCAAAAACAGGTGGATGACCTTCGGTTCGAGGAAACCGGGAGATCTCGGCCAACGCCAACGCCCGTTTCTCAGGCGCAACCTGTGGCTGTGAAGACAAGGCATGACTTTGCGGCGCATGCGGCACAACAGTCTACCGTTAAACCCGCAGCTGACATGGCCGCTCCCCCTCCGGTTATATCGCCATGGGAGTCTGCAGTTCCAAAACCAGCCGCACCAGTAACAACCATCCCTCACCCACCTATTGCTGATAAACCTGCCATTGATAAGCCGAAGCAACCGAAAAAAGACCTGCTCAGCGGGCTGGTGGGCTGGTTTATGCAAGGCAACCCGTTGGCGAAGTTGGGGGTCTTGCTGCTGTTCTTTGGTTTGGCCTACCTGATGAAATACACCGTTGAACGCGACATGTTGCCTATTGAGTTCAGGTTAATGGGCGCGGCGGTGGCGAGCGGCGTTTTACTGTGGTTTGGCTGGCGTCTGCGTGTTAAACAGACGATGTATGCCCTGATCCTGCAAGGGGGCGCGGTTGGCGCGCTCTATATCACCGTATTTGGTGCCTTCCGGCTTTATCAGCTGTTGCCACATATGCTGGCATTTGGCTTGATGCTGGTGATCTGCGCCGCCAGCGTGGGCTTGGCCGTATTGCAGCGCGCCCTCAGCCTGGCGATGCTTGCCAGCATTGGTGGCTACCTTTCACCGTTGTTGCTGTCCACCGGTGGCGGCAGTTATATCGCGCTATTCTCCTATTACCTGCTGCTTTCGTTGGGCATTTTGGCGATCAGCGTCTGGCAACCGTGGCGGCCACTTAACCTGCTGGGCTTTGTTTTTTCCTTTGGCGTTGCCGGGCTGTGGGGGATCAACAACTACCTGCCGGAATACTACCTGGGTTGCCAGCTGTTCCTGATTGCCAATATCGTGATTTTTGGCGTGCTATGCCTCGCTTTGACTCTGCGTGCTCAGTTGCCTGGCGAGAAGATTATCGATGGCGCGCTACTGTTTGGCCCACCGTTAATCGGTTTTGGCATGCAGTATCTGATTGTTCGCCACTGGGAGTTTGGCCCGGCGTTCTCGGCGCTGGGCTTCGGTTTGGCTTACCTGTTACTGGCCTGGGCAGCACTGAAGCGCTACCCATCCCTGGGCCGTATGTTGGCAGTCTCCGGCTTGGCGCTGGGCGGGGTGTTCACTACGCTGGCGATCCCATTGGCACTGTCTGCTGAGTGGACATCCATGGCTTGGGCGCTGGAAGGGCTGGGCATTCTGTGGCTTGGTCGTGAGCAAAAGCAAATCCGCATGAGCCTCAGCGGTTCTGGTCTGTTGGTGCTGGCCTTGGCTTCTGCCCTGGTCGCTCTTGGCGCTGGAATGACGACGCTCTCCTTTACGCTTGTGTTCGCCGTACTGGCATTAACTTGGCTCGCGGTGGCATTCCTCTGGCGCGATCTGGAGAGCGACGCCGCATTCAGACAGGTTGTCAGCCGTTCCTTCCTGGCTGGCGGCATCCTGCTCTGGCTGGTTTGCCTGCTCGGTTTTGCTGGCCGATTGCCGCTCAACTATGGTTATGGAGCCTTCCTGACGATGGCCTTGTTGACGCTATCCGTAGTGCTGTGGCGTTGGGCAGCACAAAGGCTGGCCTGGCTCGAACTGCGTTATAGCATTTGGCTGCTGTGGCCCGGCATGTTGGCCATGTTGATGTTCCAATTGATTGACCTGGATTCCTTGTTGGCCTTCGGCTGGCCGAATCTGGTCTGGCTGCTGGCCTTGCCTGTGGCGTACTGGTTGCTGAAGCGCGAAGCGGGTACCTTGCCGTTACTGCGCCTGCAGCAGGGATTACATCTGTCGCTGTTCTGGATGGTGGTATTCGCGTTGGGCTATGAAGTCTTTTGGCGCACGATGCGCTTGCCGTGGGGCATGGATGAGTGGCGGCTGGGGCTGCAAATGGGCTTCATCTCCCTGATCATTTTGGCAACTCATGGCGCACTGCGCAAAGGTTGCTGGCCGTTTGCCGAACATCGTCAGCTATATGGCGCAATTGCGCTGGCCCCATTGGCGGCGTTGGCTCTGCTGCTGTTGCTGGTAGGCAACGTGTTTGATGGGGTCAGTCTAGGCTGGCGTTATTTGCCGCTGTTGAACCCGTTGGAAGAGGGCGCTGGTTTTGCACTCTTGGCGCTGGTGACTCTGGGGCTGTTTGTCCGGCGGGAATACCCGCAATTCGCCGTATTGCTGAAACAGTGGCTGCCGCTGTTTACTATCGCGGTGCTGTTCTGGTGGGGCAATGGGGCGGTCCTGCGCGCGCTGGCCTATTACGCCGATATTGCCTGGCGGGCCGATACGCTCTGGGGCTCGCGCCTGGTGCAGACCACCTTCGCTTTGCTGTGGATGCTGATAGCGCTGATCGTCATGGTGTGGTCAACCCGCCGTGGGCAGCGTGAGGTCTGGTTTGGCGGTGCGGCGTTGCTCGGTATCGTCATTGTTAAGCTGATGCTGGTTGATAGCGCCCGGGGTGGTGGATTGGCCCGGGCCATCGCGTTTATCGGCGTGGCGATACTGGTGTTGATCGTGGGATATTTTTCCCCATTGCCACCCAAAGCGGTGCGCGGTAAGGAACCCAATGTGGCAAGCGAACGAGGGAATGTATGAAAGTAAAATTGAATAACGGGTTGCTGCTGGGGTCACTTTGTCTGGCTGGTGTAGCCAATGCGCAGCCGGTGGCTGAAAAACCGCAGGATTTCGCCTATGGCATCTCGCTAGCCACTGAAGGCAGCGCGCCGTTTTTCCGTATTGAACTGCCTGAGGCGGTGTATACCGAGAGCGTTTGGCCAGATCTGCGCGATGTGCGGGTGTTCAACAATCAGGGGCAGGCCGTCCCCTTTGCGCTGGCCGCGAACGTCACCACTCAGGAGAATAGCCAGACTTTCCCTCTGCGCCTGTTCCCAATGAATGGCAAAAGGGTTACCAATCAGGAACAGCAGGTGATTTCGTTAAAATCCGCAGGTGGTGTTGAAGTGACCTTGCCAGTGGATAGTGACAAGCCAATGGGGAACACCTATCTGCTGGAGATCCCGCAGCATGATGGCAACTATCCCCGCCTGACCCAGCTGAAACTGGCCTGGGAGCGTCTGCCCGAGAATTGGCAGGCCCGCGTTAGCCTGTTTTATAGCAGCGATTTAAAAGACTGGTCGAGCAGCGCTGAGGATGTGCCCTTGATGGATCTGGTCTCCGGCAGCGATCGGTTGCTATTGGATACCATCGATCTCGATGACTATGCCAGACCTCGTTATTTGCTCTTGGTGTTCAACGATGCCAAAACGGCCCCTGATTTGAAGATCCAGTCAGTACAGGGGATTGCGGCCTCCAGACACACCGAACAGCAAAGGATCGGCCTGACCTTTAACCAAAAAGCCATTTCGGCCAGTGAGGCTGAATATAGCTGGCCGAATCCTCAGCCCTTGAACAATATCAGCATTCGACCGACGCAAGGGAATACGGTGCTGCCACTCGAGATCGATTACCGCAGCGCAGCCAGTGACAATTGGCACCCTCTGACCAAGCAGGTGGTGTTCTCGGTGAATGGCCGCACCGCAGAGGCAATCCCGCTGAACGGCTTACTAGTGCAGGGTATTCGTTTGAAAGGCATCAACCAGCAATGGGGCGATTCGCTGCCAGAGGTTAAGGCGGAGCGCGATAGCCAAACCTTGATATTCAATGCCCAGGGAACCACACCATTCCTGCTGGCGTGGGGAAATAAAGCGGCCCAGCCTCAGGCGATCCCTTTAGATAGCCTGATCCCGGCAGAGCTGCGTAAAGCGATAGATGCCGATGCGTTGCCAGAAGCTGGATTGCAATCCCAAGTAACTCTGGGTGGCACCGAACGCTTGAGCGCGGTGGATGCCGCAGAAGAGGCCAGTATGTGGAAGAAAGGCCTGCTCTGGCTCTTGCTGGTTCTAGGGGCGGGTGGTTTGGTGTTGCTGGCCTTGAAGCTGTGGAAAGAGGTTCAGCAGAAGCCGTAATAGGGCAAGTGATTGTTGATTGATGGGATGAAAGACAAGGGGTGACGCAGTTTGCGTTGCCCCTTGTGCATTTATAGATATAGAAGCGCCCTATAGGCTAAGGCGCTATCCAGTAAAGATGGTGCCCATTGTTCGTAGGTAGGATCAGTTTTACCTCAGGTGGGTCTGGTTTATATTGATGTATGGGCATTTTTACTTCGGTACTAATAGCTAAATACCATAATAAAACCACTTAAAAATTAATAACCTGCCATTGGTTAAAGTAACTGGCTAATAATTTAAAGAGTATTCTAATAAATTCTTATATATTCAGTGTTTCCAGTGGGTGGATATTCGGCTGCCCGTTATAGGTGTTGATTTCATTAACTAATAATGTTGACTGGTATAGCTATCATGGTTATTCTTTGCTTCCTACTCATTGCTGATGAAGTGGTATAAGCAGTCTGCTCCCTGAAATCGTATGCTGCATTTAGGATGCGGCCACGACCAGTGGCTTAACGGGAGAATCGCTCGGGTATGTAAAACGGTTTTGTCTTACTGCTTAATTATTATGGTGTTATGGAAAAGGATAATTCCCTGATGCTCTATTTGTCGCTGAGTATCGCTATTAGATTTAAAAAGATAATAGCGTGTACTCTAATGTCATGGTTGCTTTCTGCCGGTGATAATAAGAATGATCTGTTGATCCAGGGGTATGTCGAGGGGGAATTTATGTATATTGCCGCCCCAGCCTCTGGTATGCTAAAAAACCTCTATGTCAAAAAAGGCGATCGAATTCAATCTGATGCTTTATTGTTTGCTTTGGATAATGAACGTGAAACCCAGCGCTACTTACAGGTGCAGCATCAGTTAGATATAGAACAATCCACGCTTGTTGATTTACAGTCTGGTAAAAGAAAAATGGAATTAGATGTTCTGCGAGCCCAGCTCAGCGGTGCCATTATTGCAACACGGCTCGCCCATTCAAAACTGGCACGTAATGAAAAGCAGGCAAAACGCGGGGCTATTTCTGAGTTTGAACTGGAAACCTACCGCTCGGACTATAATCAAAAAGCAGCGGTAGTTGAGGAGTTACAAAATCGCCTTTCCGCTGATGAACTCCCCGCCCGCGATGCTCGTATTGAAGCGGCAAAGTCGGTGCTTAATCAAAGCAAGTGTGCACAGGATCAAATGACACGCGCTTCCTTGGTAAACGCGCAAGTATTTGACACTTTTTATCAGGTCGGGGAGTGGGTTCCGGCGGTTGGAAGCAGCGGTTGGCACTCTCCGCCAGCCTGTTGCATAACCCGAAACTCTTGTTGCTGGATGAACCCACCGCAGGGGGTGACCCTAACGCCCGGCAGGAGTTTTGGCAAATATTGTATGCGCTACATAATTCCGGTTATTTCTCTTTTAAAACGGAATTGGCCACGGAGCAACAGGCTGCAGAGGCGTTGGCACAGGGAAAAGTACAGTTTGTTATTAATTTCCCCTCTGACTTTAGTCATAAATTATTACGCGGTGAAAAAGCCAGTATGCTGATTGAGGCTGACGCCACCGATCCGGTAGCCATTATTCAACCGCTGATGGCCGCGAATATGCTGTCGGAACGGGTGTTAAACAGAAACTTGCCTGAAGCTGCGCTGTCCGCCTTTGCTAAAAACCAGTTGCAGTCAATGCAGCTCACTTTCTTCTATTTTTTACCTTCGGTGTTGTTGACCGGATTTATGTTCCCGTTCCGGGGGATGCCAGAGTGGGCGCAGGTTATTGGTTGTTTTTTACCTATGACCTATTTTCTCCGGCTGGCCCGTGGCGTGATCCTGAAGGGTAACACCATCTTTGAGATGGGGTCAGATGTTTGGCCGCTGATCGGATTTACCTGCGGATTTATGCTCCTCGGCCTCTATTTCTACCACCGCACTCTTGATTAATTAATACCGCTATCCCGATTTCAAAACCCGATGGAAGTGATTTATGAAAGATAATGGATTATATGAAAAGCCGCTGGTATGGCGCTTTATGCTATGGGTACACGAGCGTTTTCCACTGCCGAATGCCCCCTTCTTTGTTCTGCTGTTTATTGTCGCTTATGCCGTGGCGGCCAGTTCAGAAAAGAGGGAGGTGATTTTCTCATGGAATATTATTATAGGCTGCCTACTATCCTGGTCCTATTTTCTGCTGTTGCGAATTTTTGACGAACATAAGGATTATCTCATCGATTGTGAGCATCATCCTCAGCGGGTACTTCAACGGGGATTGATCACGCTCAAACATCTTAAATTTGTCGGTGCAGGTTGTATTGCACTACAGCTCTTCGCCAGTATGGCCATTGATGGGGGTATCGCTGGGGCGACCTTGGCGTGGGTACTGCTATTCGCCTGGACCTGCCTGATGGGTAAAGAGTTCTTTATTGGTCAGTGGCTCAATCAATACCTGACCTGTTATGCCATCTCCCATATGTTGGTGATGCCGTTAATCATCTGGTGGCTGGCCAATATAGCGGTTCCTGGCGTTACGCTCAGTGCTCCGATGCAAATATTGATGCTTCTCTCTTTTACTGCGGGATTTATTTTCGAAATCACTCGTAAGTTTAAAGGCCCGGATGAAGATCGGCAAGAGATCCCTACCTACTCCTCAATCTATGGGATAAAAACCATTTTAATCATTCTGATCATACTGATTTCTGTGATGCTGCTCATCCAGCTAGGGTTGATTATGGCGACTATCGGGAATGTTCCTTTTTTATCCCTGATCCCGTTAGTGATTTTCTATATTTTAACCCTGTATCAGCTCGTTACGTTTTTACATCACCCCTGTATTCGCAACCGAAAGCGCAATGAAGCCATTGTTGGTCTCTACCTGGCCGTTGGTTATCTGGTGTGTGCAATAACGATTTTCACTGCCGTAATCGTTTGATATTTAAGGATGTTATCATGTCGATAAAAGGTCTGTCACCACGTTATCTGTATACCTATACGGAAAAAGCCCGGCAGCAGCGTTTAGCCTATCTGTCAAAGTACATGCAGTGTTCGCTGGATAAGGTTGCCCAGAACTCGTTTGATGCCACCGCGCTATCCAACAACATTGAAGGGTTTATTGGCTCGGTCGAAGTCCCTGTAGGTATTGGTGGCCCGTTGCAAATCAACGGGCTGCACGCTCAGGGGTTGTTCTACGCCCCGTTTGCGACAACGGAAGGGGCATTGATCGCTTCTATTTCACGGGGCGCCACGGCGATTACCCGTTCTGGCGGTGCCACGGCCAGGGTGCTGGGCCAGCGTATGATGCGTGTGCCACACTTTGAATTTCTCAGTGTGACAGAGGCGCTGGAGTTCAGTCATTGGGTAGTCAACTATCTCGATGAGTTACGCAGCGAAATTTCCAGCCACTCTCGTTATGCGCAGTTGGTGGCCTTAACACCTCAGATTATCGGGCGCAGTGTACACCTACACTTTATCTATGAAACAGGTGCTGCCGCCGGGCAGAATATGACGACAACCTGCACCTGGCATGTCTGCCGGTGGATCCAGGAGAAGCTGGCGACGACCACTGATCTTAAGCCTCATCACTTTATGATCGATGGTAATTTATCCAGCGATAAGAAAGTCTCTTATCAGTCGCTGATCCACGGCCGGGGTACGCGAGTGATTGCCGAGGTGTACCTGAGTGCCAGAGTGTGTCAATCCATCCTGCGGGTCACTCCTGTTCAGTTAGTTAATGCTTACCACCGTGCTGTGGAAGGCGCCATAGCCGCCGGTATGGTCGGTGTGAATATCAACGTTGCTAATGTCATTGCGGCACTGTTTACTGCCCTAGGACAGGATATTGCCTGCATCCATGAATCTTCCGTAGCTCATTTACGCATGGAGCTGAGCGACGAGGGGGCGCTTTATTGCAGCATCACATTGCCTTCTCTGGTCATAGGTACCGTTGGCGGCGGCACTTATCTCCCTCATCAGCGTGAATGTTTGAACATGTTAGGCTGTAGTGGGCCGGACGGTACCAGCAAGCTGGCGGAAATTATTGCCAGCTATTGCCTTGCCCTGGATATTTCCACGCTGTCCGCTATCGCGGCAGATGAATTTGCCAAATCCCATGAGAAGCTGGGGCGCAACCGCCCACACCTTGCCGCCGCTCCCACCACATTGGCGGAGCTCAATCTCGCTTTCTTCCACTCCGCATCCTATAACCCGGTCTGGGGCAGTAAACTGCCGGTATCCGCTGCTATATCGGCAGGTTCAGACGAAAAATACAGTCTGTTGACCACCCTCAGCGCCCAACATTCGAACAGGCTGATGGGGCTGTTTCCCGGTACTTTGACCAATGCGGCACGGCAGGATATTCCGGTGATGCTGAAGCTCAAGCCTCTGGATCAAGACATCTTCACTATGATGAAGTTTTTTGCCGGGAAAAGTTCACCGGCTCTGCTTCAGGCTCTTTCAGATGCGACACACCTGATAGAGTTTGTTAACACCCACAGCCGCGAAGTGGCGGTAATGAATCAGCAGGATCCACGCCTGACGCGGTATATGCCAAAGGTTTATGGTGTTATTCGTGATGACAAAACGCGCACCTATGCCTTGATTGAAGAGCACCTGCACGATTTAGTGCTGATGGATTCCACCAACGCCATCGGCTTATGGCAACCCCGCCATATTGAAGTGGCCATCGCGGGTATTGCAGAAATCCATGCCGTTTGGCTGGGGCAGGAGGGCGCGCTGTTACAGCAATTCCCTGAAATCTGCCCGCAGGGCAAAGAGAACACTCTGGCGCAACGGCCCCTGTTACAGGCATTTGCGGGTTTTATGGCCCAAAACGTAGCCCACTACTTTACCCCGTCAGAGCATGATTATTTCTTGTCATGGATAGCCAGCATAGAAATCTGGTGCAGCGAAATAGAGCAGATGCCACGCACGCTGGTACATAACGATTTTAATCCGCGCAATATTGCCTTCCGGCAGTGTGATGAGCGGCTGGAGCTATGCTGCTGGGATTGGGAACTGGCCATGCTGCACCTGCCTCAGCGGGATCTGGTCGAGCTGTTGGTTTTCACGCAGCAGGCAGATATTAGCGCTGAGACGGTGGCGCACTACCTCGAATTTCATCGCCAGCAGTTAGAGCACCATAGCCAAAGCGCTGTTGATGCCATTCAGTGGCAGAGAGGTTACGTGCTGGCGCTGCATGATTTTTGGCTACGGCGTATTCCATTCTATTTAATGGCACACCACGTCAGCCCCTATCCGTTTATCGATCGAGCTATGCAGACCCTGCGCAAACTTATTGAACTGACACGAGTTCATAGCACCACTTAATTCATTTTAGCCAAGGAGAGGCGTGCAAGATTGGTCAGTTTACTCAGCGGTTCTTCTGTTGGGCAACTGACCCGATCGGATCGCTCAAATGGACTCTATGACAAACTTATACTCTCAGCATCAGGCCGTACAATTAACTCAGGATCAATTGGGAGGAAAAGCCGCCAATCTTTTATGGTTATCGTTGGAACAGTATCCCGTACCAGAATGGTGGGTGGTGCCAAGCGATATCCTTACTCAACTGGTCACTCAGGATCCGGTTACTGCCGAAATGGTGCAGCGGTTAACCACCGTCACAGCGGATATCACCTTTGAGGCACTGGAAGAGCTTGCCACCCCGTTGCGGCAACGGATACAGCAGGCACAGTTGCCTGCGGGTCTACGAAAACCCCTGTCGGCACTGTTGGCGGACTATCCCGATACTTTCTTTTCTGTTCGTTCGTCAGCCATTGGTGAAGATGCGGAAAATGCCTCTTTTGCCGGGCAGATGGACAGCTATCTGTTCCAGCAGGGGTTTGAAGCGATTAGCGCAAGCATTTGTGCCGTGATGGCTTCCGCTTTTAATACCCGGGCACTGCAATATCGGCTGCACAGGGGAATACCTGTGGATAATATCCGCAGTGCCGTCATTATTCAGAAAATGGTGGACGGTGAGGTTTCCGGCGTGATGTTTACTGCAAATCCGGTGACAGGGAGCCGCCAGCATGGATTGATCTCCTCAGCCTGGGGTGTCGGTGAAGGGGTGGTTTCTGGTGAATGTGATACGGATGAGTTTAGTGTCCATCTGTTCAAGGATGAGATTGAGCGCCGTATTGTCGAAAAGCGCGTTGCGTTAGTGTTTGATAAAACCCGTCAGCGGGGTACGGTCACTCAAAATATTGATCAAGCCAGCCAGTGGGCCGAAACGCTCACCGATGTACAAATTTATGCGTTACGGGATATAGGTAATAGCATTGCCCACCACTGCGGTTGCCCGCAGGATATTGAGTGGACCATTAAAGACCAGTTGCTCTATATTTTACAAACTCGTCCGATTACCCGCCTGCCGAAAGTCGCCGAACCGGTTGACCGCTGTCTGGTGTTTAACAACGCCAATATTCAGGAATCCTATTGTGGGGTAACCACGCCGTTGACGTTCTCGTTTGCCAGAGCCGCCTATGCGACGGTATATGAGCAAACTATGCGTATTCTTGGCTGTTCTGATAAGCAAGTTAGCCAGTCTCAGGAGATGTTAGATAACATGCTGGGGCTGATTAAAGGGCGGGTTTATTACAATATCAATAACTGGTATCGCTGCCTGCTGATATTGCCATCATTCAAAACCAACAAGCAGGATATGGAACGGATGATGGGGCTGACGGAACAGGTGGATTTTGTCCAATCCAGGCAGTTTACCCTGTGGGAGAAAGCGGCCAAACTGCCGGGCATGGTGAAGGCTTTGGTCCGCCTGCTGGCTTCGTTTCGCAATATGGATAACCACGTTGAACAGTTTTTACAGCAGTTCAGGACCCTCACGGCAAACATTCCGCGCGACCGACTGCATACGCTCACGGCGAACCAACTGACAGAACTGCTTAGGTATCTGGATACACACTTGCTACGGCGCTGGACTACGCCGATCCTCAATGACTTTTACGTCATGATGTACAACGGGCGGGTATACCGTACTTTGGCTGCTGCGGGAGTTGAAAAAACTGCTGCCCTGATGGGGGATTTACTCTCTGGAGAAGAGGGTATTGAAAGTACTCAGCCGACCAAAGAGCTGTTGGTCATGTGCCAGTACGTCCGCTCTAAACCCGCCTTGCGTAAACGTATTGAACAGGGGCAAGGCACCACGCTGCTAAACCAGCTCAAGACCCAAGACGCTCATTTCTACCGGCAGTGTATTGGCTATATCGATAAATATGGCGACCGCACCATGGGTGAAATGAAGCTGGAAACCTTAACGCTTCGCTATGATCCCCGCTTTCTGTTTACCATCCTGAAAAACTATCTGACGCTGGACGACTTAACGCCAGAATCACTGGCTACCAGAGAAAGGGGATTACGCAGCGAAGCGGAAAAGCGTGCTTTTAGCATCGTGGAGTACGAGCTGGGCACGCGTCGCATGCGGCAGTTTAAACGTCATCTGGCCAGGCTTCGTCAGGCTATCCGTCATCGGGAAAATATGCGCTTTACCCGTACAAGGTTGCTCGGGATTTATCGCGATCTGTTTAATCAGCTTGGCCGACAGTATGCTCAGGAAGGTATTCTCTCTCAGGCCCGTGACATCTTTTATCTCACGCTGGATGAGATCTATAGTGGCTATGAAGGAACCGCCGTTCAAACCCAGTTAAAACCGCTGGTTGGAGCCCGCCAACGGGAATATGCCAGCTATGAAGCGGAAGAACTGGCCCATCACATCTGTTGTCATGGCTCCCTGTTTCAGAAGCATGACTTTGCCAACCCTTACCAGGCGGAAGCACTCCCATCAGATGAAAATCAACTGCAAGGTATCGGCTGCTATCCCGGGATCGTGGAGGCCAGCGTACGCTTAATCAAATCACCCGAAGATGAGATGTCACTGTCTGGGCAGATCCTTTGCACCGAGCGAACCGATCCCGGTTGGGCGCCGCTGTTCCCAACGGCGGGCGGGTTGTTGATAGAAAGGGGATCTACGTTATCCCACTCTGCCGTGGTGGCAAGGGAGATGGGGATCCCCGCCATTGTCGGCATTCCCAATATCACTCGCTTGATACGCGACGGTGAGTATGTGCGTATGGATGGTGGGGCAGGTACGGTGACACGGCTGGAGCCGTTTAAAAAGGACGCATGTGTAGACGCGGAGGAGGTTCTACCATGATTAACGTCTCTGAATGGCAGCCAAGCCAGCAGCTAACCGAGGAGTTTCTGTCTCTCCCGCAGCAAATCTATCGCCACGATCCTCTCTGGCCGGGAGAAGATCAAGCGGTACTCAAACAGCAGTTCAGCCAGGAAAACTCATGGTTTGAACAAGGTAAGGTTTGGACTGGCACTATACCGGGAAAGGCTCGCCTGGCGGGTTTTCTCCCTCCCTATTTGGTTGAAGGAAAGAAGGTGGCGTTTTTTGGTTTCTGGGAAAGCATTAACGACTTGTCCTGCAATCAACACCTGTTCAACGCCCTGGCGGTGTGGGTAAAAAAGTACGGTATTACTCAGCTGTACGGGCCGATCAATTTTTCCACTTTTGGTCAGTACCGCATTCGCCTGAATCAGTTTGAAAAGGGGGCTTTCGCTGGGGAGCCTTACAATCCACCTTACTATGGCACTTTACTGGAACAGTTAGGGTTCAGCGTTAAGCACCGTTATCTCTCGACTTTCGATGATGCCAGTTTGGCGGCGGATAACTGGTCACAGCGATACCTGCGGATGAAAAAGCTCCCCATGGATATCGAAAGTCGTCCGCTGACTCCGGCTTTATGGATGCGAGAGCAACGCCGAGTGTTTGCATTTACCGATCGTCTGTTTGGTGATGGCTTCGCATACACCCCGCTAAAGTGGGATGAGTTTCAGCAACGTTGTGGGGAGCACTTTATCCGGCGCTTTTGCCCCCATTCCTCTATGTTGGCTCAAACCACGGATGGAGAGATTGCTGGTTTGTCCATGGTGCTTCCGGTCTATCGGGACGGTAAAGCAGAGGCCAATTTGTGGAAAACCGTAGCGATAGATCCCCGTTATCGGCGTACTGGTGTGCTTGGCCACCTGTGTGGTCAGTATCTTCAATATACTAGCCAACATTATCCCCGTGCGGGGGGGGCGATGATACGTGATGATAACGCCAGCCTGCTCATGGCCAAATCGCTGTTTAGAGGAACTGATCAGCGCCATCACGACTACGCACTGTATGGCAAGGAGCTATTCTGATGAACCTTTGTCAGCTCATCGTTCAGTCTGCTGAACGCTATCCCGACAGGGTCGCGCTCAATGTTCCGCTATCCAACGGCGAGTATTCCACTCTGACCTATCGGGACTTTATCAATCTGGCAGGACATTTTCAGCGCCAACTGATCCAGTCCGGTTTTACCCGTGGCGATCGTCTGGTGTTGATGATCCCCCCAGGCCTGTACCTCTATCCTTTGCTGGTGGCTATGCTGGGAATAGGGATTGTTGCCGTTATGCCGGAGAGGGGGCTCACTAGAGCGCAGTTTCGGGCGACGCTGAGGCACTGTCGGCCCAAGGCCATCATTACCGTAGCAGCAACTGGCAAGTGGTGGCCGCTGCTCCCCGAGCTTTGGTGGTTAAAGCGATTTGTGGTTGGCCATCCGGTGCTGGGTATGCAGCAACTACAGGTCAGCGTTAATGCGCCGGATGGCGGTTTTATCTGTCAATCGCTGACACCTGATGCCACCGGGCTGATTACCTTTACTTCGGGTACTACCGGGATCCCCAAAGGGGCAAATCGTACTCATGGTAGCCTGATGGAGCAACAGCGCGCCCTCGAAAACCTGATGCTTACAACAGATCATGATATTGATTTATATAGTTTTCCCGTGCTTGTTTTGCAGACGTTGAGCATGGGGCAACAGAGCATTCTGCCCTACTTTGACTTCGCCAGACCTGCTTGCGTTAATCCTGCTGATGTTATTCAACAAATTGGCCACTTTGGTGTCACGCGCATCAGTGGTGCGCCCGCCTATATGCAGAGAATCATTCGTTATGCTCAGGCACGGCGGCTGACCTTTTCTAAGGTACGCCAAATCATTATTGGTGGTGCTCCGGGCAGTAAAGCTCTTTATCAGAGCTGCCTACAGGTTTTTCCTTTGGCGCAGCAACTGGTGATTTATGGCTCAACGGAAGCAGAGCCGATTGCCTGTGTCGATATACAAACCTTAACGGATCGTTGGTCGCAGCATGATGGCTACCTGGTCGGCAAGCCGATCAAGGTTGCGGAAATCTGTCTGCGGGACATCATGCCTAACGGAGAACCGGGGACGCTAAAGCCACCCATTCCCGGTGATATTGGTGAGGTCCTGGTAGCCGGCCCCCATGTATTGTCTGAATATATTGATAATCCGCAGGCAACCCGGCGGTACAAAATTCCGCGTAAACAGGGTGGCATTTGGCACTGTACCGGGGATGTGGGGCACTTCGATAATGGTGGGCAAATATGGTTATTAGGCAGAGTTAATGACAGCATTGCCATTGATCAACACCGGGTAATTTATCCTTATATTATTGAAAAAAGGGTTAATGACCTCAAGGAAATAGAACGTTGTGCTTTGGTCGCTCATCCGCAAGGCAATGCGGCCCTGATCCTGCAATGCACCAGCCTACCGCAAGAGTTACCGGCAATTCTGGCAGAGCTCCAGCTTACAGACGTCACCCAAGTTTACCAATTATCGGAGATGCCTGTTGACGTTCGGCATAACAGCAAAATTAACCGTCTGAAGCTGAAAAGTTTACTGGCAAAAAACGCGTTAACGGTATGCAGGCTGAACAGGACGTCTTTATGAATAAGTCTCCTTTCCTGGTACGTTTAAGTTCTGCCGATTGTATTACGCTGGTTGGGCTAATTTTTAGTGCCGTTGCAATGGGTTGCGCCCTGCACAAACAATTATTTTTATCGGTTGCCTGGTTGTTTCTCGCCATGCTCGCGGATGCGCTTGATGGCATCTGGGCTCGCCGTAATAAGCTGGTTCGCGCCTTTGGACGCTATCTTGATGGTTTTATGGATCAGTTGATCTACCTGATTTCACCCGCAGTAGTGTTCTACCTTTCAGGTTTTGATGGTTACTGGTCGCTATTTTTACTGTTGATGATGGCCTGCGGTTCTATCCGACTTTCGGTGTTTAATGACGTCGGTAATATAGAAGGAAACAGCGGGCTTTCTTACCCCGGTATGCCGGTGTTCTGGAGCTTGTTTATCCTTGGTACCTATTTGCTGCTGCGCTTGGTGCTACCACCGCTGCCAGGTTATCTGCTGCTCAGCGTTGCGCTGCTGTTGTTTAGCATAGCCATGCTGTGGCGGCGACCGTTTTATAAGTTTAAACATCTGAGCATCATTATATTGATTACCCTGTCTGGTGCCTTCAGCTTCGCTTTACTCCATTTCAGAGGCTTCTATGTGGTATGACATGTTATATACCTGGTATCTGATGATCCCCGTCATATTGGGAGGCTGTACCCATATGATAATTGTCAGGTATAACCACTTTGCGGCTTTAAATGTTCCTTTGGCGATTTCCTGCTTTGGTGCGAATAAAACATGGCGTGGGTTGCTGCTGGTTCCTCTGTTAACCGCACTGTTTGCTCTTTTATGGCTCCCCATTGGTCAGCTTCATTCACCACAGGAAATATTACCGATACTGATTGAGGAGTGCTGCCTTGCCGGACTGCTTGCCGGGGTTGGCTATATTCTGCCAGAGTTGCCTAACTCGTGGATGAAAAGAAAATTGGGCATTCCACCGGGCAAGCTGCCGGTTCGCAACCGTGCCTTTTTTATCTTCGGCGATCAGATAGATTCGGCTATTGGTGTGACGCTGGCCTATACCCTCTATTTTAAGTTGCCTGCAACGTCAGCCGCGCTGCTCTTCATTATTTTCTTGTTGAGTGCTTTTGTGGTGAAACAACTGTTGTATTTACTGGCGTTGAAAAAAACGAGGTTTTAGGCTGATGTAAATGGTTTTTATCCAGGTGTAGTGAGTTAAAGTTGTGATCTCGCCGATAACTGATTAGTTATCTGGCTGAATGCCATGTGGAATTTATTCTTAATGGGCATTTATCGCGTTTGGAGGTAAGCGAATCTGGCAACTACAGCCTTATGATGCAATTGGTGAGCGACATTTTGCCAGATTAACGAGCAAGGCCTAAAGCTTTAGCCTGAACCTGATTTTGTTTGAGTTGCTGCTCAATTTTTTGCACAGAAACGCCTGTTTCTGTAGCGGTTGAACTGGCAACGGCACGGTAGATTTGAGTTTTAGTGATGTGACGATGCGCTGTTTTTTTTGTCATGTTGAAAGCCTCATGGTTTCAGTCCTGACTCTAGTTCGGATAGTTATAGCTCGCAAGGCAGATATTAGTCGGTAATGTTTCAGATAAGATTTGAGTTTGCAGAATATTAATTAAATGAAATCGCTCACCATTTTGCCTCACTGGGGGGACGAAAAGGGGGCACCACTTGATACGCCAACAAAAAAGCCACCTCGTGAGAAGTGGCTTAATCTTATGATTTTAAAGCTAAAATTTGGTGGCCCCTACTGGACTTGAACCAGTGACCAAGCGATTATGAGAACCATTCAGGCCAACCGAAAAACAATGACTTAGTTAAATAACAATAGGTTGCGTGGGCAATAGAGGGCAATACAAGGCAATACTCCTAACTTCATGCGACACTTTTGCGACATTTTGTCAGAGGGTTAAGCCTAATGGCATCTTCAAAATGATCGGGTGCAAAATGGGCGTATCGCATGGTCATTTTAATGTCGGTATGACCGAGTATTCTCTGTAAAACTAGAATGTTCCCACCATTCATCATGAAGTGGCTCGCAAACGTGTGCCGTAAAACGTGGGTCATCTGTCCATCAGGTAACACAATATCGGCCCGCTCAATCGCTGAACGAAAGGCGTAGTAGCATGGTGAAAATAGGGCACCATTCCGTTTAGGTAGCTCGGCCGCGAGTAAAGGGTCAATCGGTATCGTACGGTTTTTCTTCCCTTTGGTTTTAACAAACGTGATTTTGTTCCCTGACACCTGGGTTCTCTTCAAACTTTCTGCTTCACTCCATCTGGCCCCCGTCGACAAACAGAGTTTAGCGACCATTTCCAGATCCTTGGCGGAACTGTTTCGGCATTCACGCAAAAGTGAGTCAATCTGCTCATCTGTAAGGTAGGCCATTTCGCTTTCATCAATGCGAAACTGACGCACATTTTCAAGCGGATTTGGCTGTACCCATTCACCCAATCTTCTGAGCTCGTTAAACACCGCAAGAAAATAAGCTAGTTCAAGGTTCATAGTGCGAGGAGAAACCTTTGTTACTCGTTTCGTCCTGGCAAAATGACCTGCGAGGCGTTTAGCTCGATAGGCCGTAAAGAGTTGAGCCGTAAATTCTGTAGCAAGAGGGAATCCCATACACTCCGCAGCCCATAGCATCGCGCTTTTACGTTTCTCACCATCATTCAAGGTGATGCCATGGCGGCTAAACCATAGTTCAACCAATTCTGTCAGTCGGCGTTTTTCTTTACCTTCACCCAACCAGGGGGCTGACTCAATTTGATCAAGCGTATAATTCTCGAATGCAATCGCTTCGCCTTTTGTGGCAAACCTTTTGCGAACCCGCTTGCCTTCTTTACCGCTGCTACGGTCAACGGTGTAAAAGTCTGCTATCCAGCGCCCATCAGGCAGCTTTCTTACTGGCATTACTTATTCCACCGTCAAGACTACGCGACCAAGTACAGTTATATCCTCTAGGGCACAATCAAAAGCAGCCCCAATACCGCTAATGCGCACCTTCTTAACAGGTATACGTGTGAGTGTGCGTATGCCTATTTTTCCCTCAATTTCGACTAACCATAAGCCATCATTTACTTCACTGAAATGCTTATCAACGATGTACTGAATTCTGTCATCGACTATGCATACTGGCAGAGTGGGTAGGCTGTTGGAGTCCAGAAACATTCCTGCATCGAACAGAATGGAACCAAAGTCATGCAACTGGCCGCTAACTAGCTTTTGTCTAGTTATGTTCAGTGCGCTTGTGTCACCACTTTCAAATTTCTTGCCTTTGCCAGTTGCGATCCATTCTAGTGTTGCCCCTGTTTCTAACATGCAGCGAACAACAATATCTGCCGGAAAAATATCCCGCTTATAACGCATTGCCATGCTACTTGAAGCTATGCCTAGGTGATCAGCTAGCTGTACTTTCATTTTGAATCCGTAGGCTTCTAGGACTCTATCTAGCACTGCGGAACCACCTTTAGTGAAGTCTATCTGCATCATGGAGTGAACTTTTCCTTGATTTTAGCTTTAAGTGAACTTAAAGTTCGCTGCGTAGCTTTTGGTGAGTATTGACCTTTATTGCCATGTATTGCCGTACACGGTTTAACAGACGGAGTTTGCCTTATGAGACCTAACATTACAATTATCATCCCTGAACCCTACATCCCGCTTGATGAGTATTGCCGCCGTACAGGTACCAATAAAGAAACGGCCAAGAACCTGATCGAGTATGGAAAGCTTCCTATCAAACCAAAGGGCAAGCAAAAGAACGGATTGATCGAAGTGAATATGGCAGCCCTGACAGTTCGAGCCTTGAGTGAATGTAACGTCGCTCTTCAGGCTTAATCTATCTTACCGATTAGAGTAGAGCTAACCATGTTTGATTATACCGTTTCTAAACATCCGCACTTCGAAGAAGCCTGTCGCCAGTTCCCGGCGCGCCATAACGTAACGCAGTTAGCGCAACAGGTTGGAATGAATGCACAAACGCTGCGCAACAAGTTGAGCCCAGGACAACCGCATCAACTCACTTGCGCTGAGTTGCTGGCGATCACCGATGCTACAGAAGATTCCAGCCTGCTTGATGCCATGCTGGCACAGATTAACTGTATGCCTTCAGTGCCAGTCAATGAGGCTAGTGCTGGCAACATCCCCGCTTATGCCCTTCATGCCACTGCCGCGATGGGCTCTATCGCTGCCGCTGCGGTACAAGGCGACCATAAAACGCCTGTCCGCAAGTCTGCGTTGCTGGAAAGCGTCAACACCGCGATCCGCCATTTGTCACTGATCGGTCTGACCGTTCAAAACCGCATCCAATCAACCCCAGCACTAGCCTCTACCGTTGATGTGATTAGTGGCCTGGGTGCCGTTGCCGGTTTAAGTTGAGGTTATAGCTATGCCTATCTCGATTGCTCCATTGCTAAAACGCCAAAGCCCATCACGCCATTTTCAGCATGGTTTTATTGAACTGCCGGGCGGTAAATGCTGGCGGCCATGTCACGATCAGTCTGCGTTACTGCGCGGTCTATCCACTTCTAAACCTGCGCCACTGCTGCGCCGTTTGTTCTGCCGTTAATTGGGGTTGATATGTTACTGGCAACAGACACACAAAAAGCTATCGGCATTAAGCGCATTTCCCAGATTAAGCGGGAACTGTTTGCCTACAGGAAAAACGTGGCACAAGAGGCTTTTGATAAATCGCCACCGCATATCCGCAAGACAATCTGCTTCCATGCCGAGCTGAAAGCCCGCCATGTACTCATGACGTTTGCCGAAATGAGCTACACCGAGCGCCAGAAAATCATATGGGCGCTGAATGACCTGATTGATTTATCAAAAACCTTACCGCGTTTCATCAGTGCTGATGATTGCGAATTAAACAGTAATTAACCCCCTGGTGACACTCTGGCGTAAACCCGCCGGGCATCGCTTTGCTTAAATTAAGGAATTGACCCCATGAATAAAAACATTATCGGTATTGATAAAGGCAATGAGTCGGATCACGACAGGGTGATCGTGCTGCTCAATACCGCTCGCCTTGATGAACGTAAAAATCAGGCGGAAGTGGCCGCCGCTCGCCTGGTTCGTCTGGCGTCGCATATTGCACAAAACGGCTTGAACGCTATCGAGGCCGTGGAGTTACTGCGCCAAGAGGCTGAAGCCATCGAACACAAAGCGCAGGAGCTGCACTGATGGCTGACCTCATGGATATCGCACAAGAGCGTCAAGCGCTGATCCTGGACGCACAGATCGCCAATGCCCGTAAGTCCTCGGTTATGCCCTCGGCTTTTAAATGTGAAGACTGCGATGCACCGATCCCCGAAGCCCGCCGCATTGCCCTGTTGGGCGTAGAAACCTGCGTTGCCTGTCAGCACCTGCGTGAAGCCAAGCGCCGCCATTATGCGGTGCAGGCATGACCAGCTTCCTTATCGTTTTCGGCCTGCTGCTGCTTGCAGTGGGCTTTTTTTGGGCCGCTGATTTAAGTGATGCGGAATACGCTCGCAGACCAGAAGTGCAACCTTATGACTGAAGGCAATCCGTGGGCTTATTCCTGGAACCTACCGCGCCCGGCGATTGCCGGGCCAGTAAGACCGCTTACCCGTGAGGAGCACGCTCAGGGGCAAGCTGTTTTGCGCAATATCCATTCCCTGCCGCAATTTCTCAGTGCGGGCTTTTTGTCTCGCCATGACTACCTGCTGAAAAGCAAAGGGCTGCACGATGCCAACAAGTGGCTGGTGCTGCAATTTGATCGCCGTATCTGGCCCCGCATCCAAACCGTTAACGATAAAAATGCGATGGATCTCCATGCATCACCCTGTTTTATGTCGGAACTGGATAACTACGCCAGCTTGCCGGGGATGGATGATAAGGCGTTGAAGCGTTTTGCTGACCGGATCGCCGGGCAGTTGATGCAGAACTATGAGCGTTATTGCGAAGCGTTTCTGGCTGAGAACGACGGCGATAATACAGGCCTGTTAGATGATGGTATCCAGGCAACGTTTTATTCTCAGGTTGCGGGGATGGCCCGTGCTTTCAATGTTACCCCAATGCACTGGCGTAAATACCGTAAAGGCAAGCTGGATACTCAGTCGGCAGTTGCCAGTTTGTCACGGTTGGTAAATGCCGAGTGGTGGGAACGCCAACTGAAAGCCCAGCGCACCCGCTGGCGTGAAGCTTTGCTGATTGCTGTGGGTAATGTGAACCGGGGAGTTTCAGCCTATGCCAGTAAGCAGGCGATCCGCGAAGTGAAAGCCCGCCGCCAGTCCAATCTGGATTATCTGAACAGCCGTGAACTGGAGAACGCCGACACCGGCGAACGTATCAGTCTTATCGACAAGGTGATGGCGAGTATCTCCAACCCGGAGATCCGTCGGATGGAGTTAATGGCGATGATTGCCGGTGTCGAAAAAGCGGCTGCCGAGTATGGTCATAAGGGCTTATTTATCACCATCACTACGCCGTCCAAATACCATCCGACGCGCACCCTCGGCAAAACCAATCCCAAGGTGCAGTTTAACCACAATTGGGATGCCGAAGCTTACACACCCAAAGACGGCCAGCGTTATCTGGTCAAGCTGTGGAGTAAGATCCGTACCGCTTTTAAAGATAATGATCTGCAGGTTTATGGCGTGCGAGTCGTTGAGCCCCATCACGATGCAACCCCGCACTGGCACATGATGCTGTTCACCACCAAAGAACAGCGCCAACGGGTGATCGATATCATGCGCCGTTATGCCATGGCCGAAGATGGCGACGAACGCGGCGCAGCGAAGAACCGTTTTGACTGCAAGCATCTGAATAAGGGCGGCGCGGCGGGTTATATTGCTAAGTACATCGCAAAAAATATCGATGGTTATGCCCTGGACGGTGAGCGTGACCATGAAACCGGTGAGCTGCTGACGGAGACCGCCGCCGCCGTTACCTCCTGGGCGTCAACCTGGCGTATTCCTCAATTCCACTCCATCGGCTTGCCTTCCATGGGCGCTTACCGCGAATGCCGCCGTATCCGCTCAATCAGCCTGGCAGATGACTTTGACGCCAGCGTTGAGGCCGTTCGCGCTGCTGCGGATGCCGGAGATTTTGCCGCTTACATCCTGGCACAGGGTGGGGCTAATGTCCCCCGTAAGGAACAAACCGTGCGTGTTGCTCGTCGTGTCGCTGAAGAGCTCAATGCTTACGATGAAGAAGTGCAGAGGGTGATCGGCATTTTCGCCCCGCACTTGGGTAGCTCACACATTCATGAGACCCGGACTACCCAATGGCGCATTGTCGCCAAAGCCGTTGACCTTGAGGGCTTGACCTTAAAAAGCGCCTCTGGCGCGCCTCGGAGTCCTGTCAATAACTGTGGGTTGGTCGGCAGCAATGAGGCAACAGATCAGCAGGATAAGGAGCCTGTGGAGGCCGTGGCGGTGTTGGAGCACCCACCGGAAACTCCAATTGACTGGAATGATACGACCGTTACACGGTCTGTTATGGCGCGAATTAGGGCTAATGCACCACAGGTAAACAGAGCACAGCGCAGCAACAACGTGTATCGAGGGCGAACGGTAGCCCCATCGGCACGATTAACCCCTGATGAGCGTGCTCGGATCCCTCGGATTCACTCAGAATTGGTGCAACAGGGTATCCAGGCCGAACGCTGGGAACTGGAAGTGCTAGCGCGTGGTACTAAAGTCAAATTTGGTGATATATCAATGCAGTATGAACCGGTTAAGGATTGGTCAAGCTTCGAATAATCTGTTGCGCAATCAAAATCAATAAGCAATACTGTTTATGTATACAGTATTTTTTGAATGTCGGAGGAGTAGGGTGCATTTACCAGCAGTTGAAGAAGCGGTCATCTTGGAACGTATTGAGTTCATCGCCCGCCTTGGAGTTTGTTATGAGAGCCAGGCAAGAGATAAAGAGATAGCACTGATTTGGATCTCAGAACTGGCGGGCAATGCCAAGGGCACCCTTGCAGAGCAAGTTAAGACCAAGTTTGTTAGTGATTCGGTTTTGCTCAGATAAAGCTAGGCAATTTTTGTATGCTGCCGTATAGATCGTTGTGATGTTAAGATTATGAAGTGCTCTCATATGTCATGATATAGGTGACTTTATGCATATGCACCGAGAGTTTTGATAAAAAATATAGTTATAACAGTAGGATGGCCTGATGAACGCTCAACAATTTGATTTCCTCACTGATAGTGAGCTGACATTATTAGAACGGTATCAAACCTGTAAGGCCATGGCTCGAGGTTATGCAGATAACTATAAAACTGATAATGATAGGCTCGTCCAAGCTCGTTCATTTTGCGCTCAAATTATAAGTGCGTATTGGGATAGCCTTGCTAAATCTCAAGATAGCTCAATTAAAATCAAACAGATACCACACTCAGTGGCTTTGGCTGAGGTGTCATGCGATGCCTTAGAACTAGCTAAAAGCACAGGTGAGTTGGTCGCCATTTTTCCTGTAGAAGATGCAGGTTACTTGATAGGTTCCATCTATACGGTAATGTTACCTTCATCCTATCGTTCGGAAATTGGCGCTTATTATACTCCTCCACCTTTGGTATCTCGCTTACTTGATTTGGCTGAGAATACGGGGGTTGACTTTTCTAAAGGTTCGGTTATTGATCCGGCTTGTGGTGGCGGTGCTTTTTTAGCGCCAGTGGCATTAAGAATGCTACAGAAAGACAATGGATCTTCACCTGAATGGATATTAAGACGTCTTGTAAAGCGTCTTAAAGGTATTGAGATTGATCCATTTGCAGCATGGATGAGCTTGAGCCTTCTCGAGGCTGCATTAATGCCACTATGCATTGCGGCTAAAAGAAGATTACCAGAAAATACTATAATTATAGGTGATGCGCTTAAGCAGGTTAGTATAGGTAACTTCGATCTTGTTATTGGAAATCCACCATATGGTAGGGTTAAATTAGATGTTGAAATGAGAGATAGATATTCTCGTTCCCTTTATGGCCATGCGAATTTATACGGTCTTTTTACTGATTTAGCTATTAGATTGGCAAAGCCGATGGAGGGGATAGTAGCGTATCTAACGCCGACCTCATTTTTAGGTGGACAATACTTCATGGCATTAAGATCATTATTAACAGATAAGGCGACACCTTGCGCCTTTGATTTTGTAGCTGATCGTGAAGGTGTTTTTGATGATGTTCTCCAAGAAACACTTCTTACTACATTTAAGTTAGGTAAACATAATAATTTCGCGGAAGTATCATCATTAATACCTAAGGGGTTAAATGATGCTAAAGTCGAAAAGATCGGACATGTAGAAATAGAACATGGTGGGAAAGCGTGGTTATTACCAAGAAGCTCAGCAGATGCGACTTTTTTGAATGCTATAAAATTGATGCCGAATCGATTATCTGATTTGGGATATAGTGTATCTACTGGTCAATTGGTTTGGAACAGGTTTAAGTCCCAATTACGCACGGAACCAACAAAAAGAAGTTTTCCACTTATCTGGGCTGAATCGATCACGAGCTCTGGATTTAAGTTTAGTGCAGACCGCCGGAATCATGTCCCCTATATCGATGTTTATTCAGACCAATCACATTTGGTGACATCAAAACAGTGTGTTTTGGTGCAAAGAACAACATCGAAAGAACAGACCCGAAGGCTACTAGCTGCTGTGCTTCCGCAGGACTTTATAGATAAAAGTCATGGGGTTGTTGTTGAAAATCATATTAATATGGTTTACTCGCAAGAATTATTTACGTATGTAAAACCAGAAACCATTGCTGCAATATTAAACTCAAAAGTAGTGGATCGTGCTTTTCGCTGTATTAGTGGTAGTGTTGCAGTTTCTGCCTATGAGCTTAACTCAATACCTCTCCCAAGTGTTGACGAAATGTTAAAGATAGAGAAGTTGGTACTTTCTGGGAGTTCTAAAGAAAAAATCGAAAAAACCATATCAAAATTCTATGGAGTGAGTTTACAGTGAACTTACCAAAAGTCCCCAAATTAGAAGTTATATCGGAAAGGCTTCCGTATGTATTCCCAGAAGGTACGGAAAATAGAAACTACGTTATACGTGAGATGGCAGCTAAAACACTCTATGTTATGTTTTATGCTGGTGCCATATACGGTACGGATAATTGGATAAGGCCAAGTCAGGTCACTGATATGGGGAGCAAACAGGCTAGCCTTGTTGATGATGTGAGTCGTGATAATTGGGTCAAAAAGACATTATCTAGTAAAAAAGATCGCCCAATTGATGCTTGGTATGCTGCTAACTCCCGAGAACCTGTAAGAGATGAAACTATTCGTTCTGGTTTTATACCTTGCGGTGCAGTAATAGAGAGGAGTGGTATTCCAACAACTTCATCTAAGCCGAAGTATTGTCTTGAAGCATCTTTTGCAGCTTTATTTGATGAAGAATTGTTAGGTGGTGATTTAGATACTGCTATAGCAAAATGGCAAAATGCCCATTTGAATAAAGCAGCTTTATCTAGATTACGTCTTATGAAATCAGGCGCTGCGATTGCAGAAGACGCTGTAGTCGTTACTTTCCCAAATGGTGAGCAAAGGACATTAGCTCCTGGGCCTTCAAGTGTCATAGCTAAGGCTGTTATTGAAGTTTTTGCTCCAACCTTTCTTAAATCTCCGGCTATTCTTTGGTTATCGGAGTCTGGTAATAAAGTTGTAGCTCGTGATGAAGGATTAGCACACGCATTGGGGTTAAGAATTGATGCCTCCAAAGCACTTCCTGATATAATCCTTATTGACCTAGGACATGAAAGTAGTGGCGCAGACATGCTAGTTGTGTTCACTGAAGTTGTAGCTACTGATGGGCCAATAAATAGAGAACGAAAGAGTGCGTTAACAAAATTGGCATTGGAAGCTGGTTTTAGCGAAAGTCACTTAGCGTTTCTTACAGCTTTTATGGATAGAGGAAGCGCACCATTCAAAAAATCAATCTCTGAACTAGCTTGGGGTTCTCATGCATGGTTTGTCTCTGAACCTGAGCATTTGATTGATTTGAAGGATGGCCAACCAGTTAAATTATCGGACAGAATTTAAGTTGATACCACTGATGGTTGGTGTGCATGTCTTGAGTGCATGAGTTTGCATGATGATCCGGTGTGATTTTTTCCCCAGCAGCGCCAGTCCTGGCGTGGATCGCGCCGGATCACGCAACTGCATGAAAAGTGACACATGAAGCGGGCAGGCGAGGCGGGGATAGCATTGCGCGCATGTCCTTAGTCACACTTTAGGTAATTTTTTTAGAATAGTTAGCATTTTTTATGATAGGTTTATTCTACTTTGTTGCTATAGGCTACTGTCTATGCCATATATACCGAATCCACAACATAGAAATGCTGCGTTTGCAGCCCAAAAAACACAATGGATTGTTCCATTAGTGATTGAGGAAGAGTGTTATAACAAAGCTCGGCAAGAAGAATGGGCTTTTAAGGCATGTTATTGGGCGATTTATTGGGATCCTGTAGAGTCGAAGGTGACTGAACTGGGTGTGGCTCCCCCTCCTATATCATGTAATGTTCATATAGCGAAATTTGTTAGTGATAGCCATGATAATTGGCATGGATATCCGGTAGCACATTGGCGTGCGCCATTTGATAGACCAGATACAACAGTACTTCGTAAGTGGCTACAAGATGGTTTGATTACTACGCCTAAAATGTCAAAGATAATTAGGGGTAAAAAATGCGCCCTGTAAAGATAAAAATAGAAGGTACGTTTTGGGATTCGCAGATATACTCTGGTGAGCTTATTCTTATTGATGTTAATGGTTCGCTTCATCGGATTGACTGGAACGAAGCTGTGGATGTTATCGCAAAAAAATTCCCACTATTTGAAACGGCTGTTCGAGTCTCATTTTCTGATGGAGAGTTATTCTATAATCCCAAGGTAACAAAAGTATTCAACGACCCAACAATTAAACCTATCGTAATATCTCAATTAGAGTCCTTGTCGGAGGCTGATGTGACTGAAAGGTTTTCGTCACGCAATAGTTTTTGGAGTGAAGAAAAATATCCTTTTAGCTTTTTGCCGTCAGATACTGAAATATATTACAGTAGATTTTTTGCTGCGGGTGAGGAGGGGCTTTTTTCAACAACAAAATCCAACATAGGCTCCAAGTATAATAAAGGTGAAGTAATAAAACATCATGATTCTAATGTCATACAAGTAAAAGCATCTGAAAATGCAGGAGCTATAGCTATTGCAGCAGGTAATGATGGGCTTTTTGATTTTCCGTTTAATCGTCATCTAAAAGGAGGGTTAAAGGCCCCTAGAAACATTGCAGATATACCATGTAATATTTGTGACTGGGCTTTTCAGAGTGTAATAGGATCAACTTTATTTAACTCTTACTTTGTGAAGTTCAGAGAAGAAAAGGTCAATGATAAAAAAGTCAGAGTGTTCGATAGTATAATATCAGACAATGAAATTTTCGGATCAATTAATAGTGAGAAGAATATTGTCTGGGGTTCGCGTGAGAAAATGTATCGCATTTCCTCAAGTGGACTAGAGATTGTAAATTACAATGCAAAAAATAAGAAAACAGATGACTTCTCTGCAAAAGGGTATTTTAATTTTTCCAATAGTAATGAAATTAAACCTGAAGAGATAGATGATGTCATTTCTACAGGGGTGGCACCTTTCGGTACTATACTTGAATTTTCTGATAAGGTTTTAGTTATACGGAGTGATGGCTTTATAGATATTTTTAAAGGTGAATTAGTTCATTGGAGAATTTTTCCAAGATCAGAACATTATAGTAATCAATTGCACTTAATTTATGAGGATAGGATCGAAATCATATCCTTCGTACATGATTACTTTGTTGATCAAGAAAATAAAATATTTGGTTTCTCAAGATAGTAGCCGCATTTATTCCAATGACTGAACATTGGAGTTGAAAGGTCTATAATTTGATATAAACGCTAGCAGACGCAAGCGTTTATAGGAGTTAATTTACCCATGTCCTTCTAGTGAGTATGAGCGAAATGTAATGACCTCCTCACCTACCCATCTATTCAATTCCTTCATACGTTCTAGCAGTGGCGTAAGCTCGTTGCGAACGAATACTTTTGCCGCTTTCTCTACATCCCCAAACCCTCCCGTATTATTCGGGATGATCCCCATCATCTGCGGTGGCACGCGGTGCGCACTCAACAGGTCATCCCGGCTGGAGTTCTTGATATTAAAAAAGTCATCCTTGGTGGCGACTTCACTCAAGGGCAAAATCTTGATGCCATCGGGCTTACCGTTCGGCGCATACATAAACAGGTTACGGAAGTTGCCTAGACCTTTGGTATCGCGCATTGCTTGGCGCATCCGGTCTACGTCGCTGGTGCTCTGCGCTGCATCGGTCATATACAGGATGTAACCGGCGTGCGCGCCGTTCTGGTAATACTTACGGCGAAATAGGGTGGCCGCTTCGTTGAGCCATGCGGAGTTGAGCGCGCTCAGGTATTCAGGCAGGCCATACAGTTCCTGATTCACATCCGGTTCAATCAGATGAAACACGCTACCTGGTGCGAACTGATGCGGCTCCTTCCAATCCTGCACAAACCAATAGGTATCCGGCTCCACGCCCCGGCGGGTGTATTTGGCCGGGGAACACTTTAGGCGCAGCGGCTCACCAAGTTGGTTTTTGCGCAGTTCCAGGAACGCGTTACCAAACACCAAGTAATCCAGCGCATAGCGGCTAAACTCCTGCTGGCTTAACAGCGGGTGTGGAATGAAGGTAGAGGCCAGAATATTACGCTTCACAAACATCGGCGAGCTGTGATGCACGGCGGCCCGCATACTGCGCGCCAGTCCATCAAAGCTGATCGGCGGTTCGTACCATTTGCCGTTGCCGCAGCATTCCAGGTGATCCAGGATTTCCCGCTTATCCATCACCGGCGACGGTTCCCCAAAGGTAAACGCCTCTACGTTCTGCGGGACTGCGGGTTGCGTGGTGGTGGTGAAAGCCTTACGGCCTTTGCGCTTGCTCATCAGTAAAACTCCAAAATATTCGGGCTGCTGTGGCCGCTACCGGCGGTCAGCGGTTCATTTAACAGGGCGTGCATGATTGCCCAGGCCAAATCGGCATGGCTGGCTTCTTCACTGCGGCTGGCGGTGTAGGTCGAACGCGCACCGCTGGCGGTCATGGTTTTGCGGATCGCCATAAACGAGGCGGTTATATCGGTGTGGCTGGTGTCGTACTCTAGGCAGCCGCGCCCGATGGTGTCTTTGGCCTTCAGCACCATGGCGGTCTTGATTTCCGGGGTGTATTTGATTTCACGGGCGGCGGGGAAGAATTCCCGCACCAACTGGAACACCCCTTGCCCGACGGTGGTCGCATCGATGCCGATGTATTCCACGCAGTATTTGTCGGTGAGGTCTTTGATCTTCTGCGCCTGGTCGGCAAAGTTCATGCCCTGCCACTGATGGCGCTCCAATACGCGGAACTTGCCCCCGGCCACCATCGGTGGCGCGATGACCGCACACCCGGCACTGTCGCCGCCATTGGCTTCCGACGGGTCATAACCAATCCACACCGGACGATAGCCAAAAGGCCGCAACGCATACGGGTTGACGTCTTCCCATTCTTCCAGCGTATCCACCATGCAGCTCTGCAACTCGACGAACGGGAACACCGAGGCGCTATCGTCCACAAATTCGCACATCAACAAATTCTGATACTCGGACGGGCTGTATTCGAGCGTGAGTTGATTGAGGTCGAACAGGTTACACCCGCCGGTCAGCGCATCTTCGACCGTGACAATCTGTCGCCACTGCCCATCCTCACACAGCACGCCTTTTGATAGATGGCTGTGACTGAGGTCGAGCTGGATGTGATCATTCTTGCTACGGCGTCCTTTGTTGAACAGTTCCCCCGACCAGAACGGATAAGCGGAGTGCGCCAAGCTGGACGGCGTAGAAAAGTAGGTGGTGCGCCATTTCTTGTGCAGTGACATGCCGCTGGCGACCTTGCGCAGTTCCTGGAACTTGGGGATCCAAAAGTATTCATCCAGGTACAGGTTACCGGTGTAACTCTGCGCGGTACGCACGTTGGTGCCGAGGAACATCAGCCGTGCGCCGTTCGGTAACACCATCGGATCGCCTTTCAGGTCAACCTCGACCAGGCGCGCAAAATCAATGATGTAATTGCGGAAGACATGCGCCTGGGCCTTACTGGCAGAGAGAAAGATTTGATTGCGCCCGGTGGTCAGCGCATCCAACAGCGCCTCACGGGCAAAGAAGAAGGTCGCCCCGATTTGGCGTGACTTGAGGATGTTACGGATACGGTGTTGCAGCCCGGCGCGATACCATCCCATTTGATAATCGAAGGTGGTCTCCATAAAGATGCTGCTGAGTTTCTCAATGGCCGACTCGCTGAACAGGTTACGTTCTACGGGTTTGCGTTCCCCCTTGTTACGGTTGGCGACGTTAGGGTTTAAATCTGCCTCATTGCCGCTTTGGGCGTAACGGTTTACTCGTGCCAGCCGTTCAATCTGGCGGCCCAACAGGTCAATCTCTTTAAAGTCGATCCCCTCCTTGTGGGTCTTCATGATGAGCTGTATCAACCGCGCTTCCATGCTTTGCTCAACGCGGGAAATGGGCGCGATAGCATCCCACTTGTCGCGCAGCTTCCAGCTCTGCACGGTGGGTGCCTTGGCGTGTAGCGTTTCGGCAATCTGGCGCACGGAGAAGCCCTGCCAGTAAAGCAAGGCCGCTTGGCGGCGTGGATCGCTGATGATAGTTGTCGTCGGTGTTGTATTCATGCCGCCAAGGCTACGTAAGCCCGCCGAAACCCGCCTTAAGTCACTGTTGTGTCTACGATCTTCCAACTGCAACGCGTTGAGCCTACTCGCTGTTATCCGCACACTGGCCCCGAACTTAACAATCGGAGAGCCGTTCACATGGCAAAGAAAGTTTCAAAGTGGTTTCGCATCGGTATGGAGGGTGACACCTGCGACGGTCGCGAAATTGACGCCAACGATATTCAGCAGATGGGCAGCAGCTATAACCCGAAGGTGTACGGAGCCCGCATCAACCTGGAGCACATCAAGGGGATTTTGCCGGACAGTGATTTCCGCCGTTATGGCGACGTGATCGAGCTGAAGGCCGAACAGATTGACGATCCGGACGAATCGCGTTTGCACGGCAAATGGGCGCTGTATGCCAAGTTGTCACCGACCGCCGAACTGGTGGCGATGATTGGCAAGAGCCAGAAGGTTTACACCTCAATGGAAATCGGCCGCAACTTTGCCAAGACCGGCAGCAGCTACCTGATCGGGCTGGCGGTGACCGACGACCCGGCCAGCCTGGGCACCGAAATGCTGGCCTTTAGCCGCACCGCCCAACACAACCCGCTGGCCGCCCGTAAGGCCGACCCGGCAAATGTTTTCACCGCCGCCATTGAAGCGCTGATTGAGTTTGAAGAGGTCGCCGATCCAGAGCAGACCTTTGCCGCCCGTGTGAAGGCCATGTTTAGCCGCAAGCAGGTAACTGATGATGCTCGCTTTAGCGAAATGGAAGGCGCGGTGATGACCGTCGCCGAACAGGTACAGGGCACCGAGCAGCGCTTTAGCCAGCTTGAAACCACGTTGACCCAACAGGTCGCCGACCTCAAGCAGCAGGTGGACACCGGTGCAACGGCATTTACCGCCCTGAGACAGCAGCTTTCTACTACCGAGAGTTTCAGCCAGCGCCCGGCGGCAACGGGTGGCAGTGGTCAAAACGACGTGCTGACAGACTGCTAAACCGCACCGAAAAAGATAACTAACAGGATAAAATCATGCGTCAGAAAACCCGCTTTCAATTTAACAAGTTTCTAAGCCGTATCGCCGAGCTGAACGGCGTCGATACCGGTGATCTGGATAAGAAGTTCAGCGTTGAACCGTCCGTTACGCAAACCATCATGACCCGCGTGCAAGAGTCCTCGGCGTTCCTGAGCAGCATCAACATTGTGCCGGTCGCCGAGATGAAGGCAGAAAAGGTGGGCCTGGGCGTTAATGGCACCATTGCCAGCACCACCGATACCAGCGGCGGTGACGAACGTGAAACCGCCGATTTTGCCTCCCTGGATAAAGACGGCTATTTCTGCCAGCAGGTGAACTACGATTTCCACATCCGCTATAACACGCTCGACCTGTGGGCGCGTTACCAGGATTTCCAAACTCGCCTACGTGATGCCATCGTCAAGCGCCAAGCGCTTGATCGTATCACCATCGGTTTTAACGGCACTCATCGCGCCAAGACCTCTAACCGCCTTAAAAATCCGATGTTGCAGGATATCGCCGTAGGCTGGTTGCAAAAATACCGTAATGAAGCCGCGTCCCGCGTGATGAGCAGGGTGGTTGATGATAAAGGCAATATCATTTCCGAAATGATCCGCGTGGGGGCCGGTGGCGATTATGCCAACCTCGATGCATTGGTGATGAATGCTCATGCGGAATTGCTCGCCGAATGGTATCAGGAAGACCCAGGACTGGTGGTGATCTGCGGTCGTAAACTACTGGCGGATAAGTATTTCCCGTTGGTCAATCAGGCACAGCCTAACAGCGAGGCCATGGCGGCTGACATGATCATCAGCCAGAAACGCATCGGTAACCTGCCTGCGGTGCGCGTGCCGTACTTCCCGGCTAATGCCCTGATGATCACCCGTTTGGATAACCTGTCTATCTATTGGCAGGAAGACACACACCGCCGTCACCTGGAAGAGAACCCCAAGCGCGATCGTGTCGAGAACTACGAATCCATCAACGAGGATTATGTGGTGGAGGATTACGCCTGCGGCTGTGTGGTGGAAAACATCGAGTTGGGTGACTTCACACCAACAGCACCCACCCCGCCGGAAGACACCCAAGAAAAAAGCGGAGAGTAAGCCATGACTAGCCCGGCCCGCCGCCACTTCTTGCGCCAATCCGCCATTGAGGCCGCCCGTCAGGAGACGGGCCCCACGGCCCACGCCAACGGCTATGAGCTGATGTTGCTCAAGCTCTATGAGGACAAGCGCAGGCTCAAGCAGGTGCGCTCCCAGGAACGCAAAGCCGACCTTAAGCGCCAGTTGCTACCGGAGTATGCCCCGTGGGTGGCCGGTGTCTTGGCGGAAGGGCGTGGCGCGCAGGACGTCATCTTGATGACGGTGATGATCTGGCGTCTGGATGCGGGGGATATCCTCGGCGCGCTGGCGATTGCTCGCTACGCGCTGCGCTACAAACTGGTGCCGCCCAATGGGTTCAACCGCTCCACGCCGTACCTGATTGCCGAAGACGTCGCCGAGTCGGCTACCCGTGCCCATGAGGCCGGGCAGGCGGTCAATATCGACCACCTGATGCAAACCATGGAGCTCACCGACGCTGAAGACATGCCTGACCAGGTACGCGCCAAGCTGCACAAAATCACCGGCTATGTGCTGCGTGACGCGGGCCGGGCTGAACTGGCCTTAAACCACCTGAAACGGGCGTTGCAGTTGCATAACGGCTGCGGCGTCAAAAAGGACATTGAACGGCTGGAGCGTGCCATTCGTAACGCTGCCAGCCGCTGACAGAACGCGCCCCGCGCCGGGCGGCACGAGAGCGGCGATCGGGTTATCTGTATCAAAGCCCTCGTCCACCGCCCCCTATTTTCGAGGTCATATGAGTACCGTCGTTATCCAAAAGCCCCGCCCGGATGCGCCCGCAATGCGTCCCCCGGCGGAGGATGAACCGATCGTGAAAAACAGCTTTTTCTGGCCGGACGTCGACCCGCTGGAGGTACGTGATGTGATGCGCATTGAAGGCACCATTACCGCACCGCGTCTGCGCCGGGCAATCAAATCCGCCATCGCCGAAGTGAATGCCGAGCTGTTTATTTTCCGCCGTGATCAGATGGCGGATGGCTATCACCGGCTGGCGGATGTGCCTGCAGAAGTGCTCGACGGTGAAAGCGTGCGGGTGAGCGAGTACCAGAACGCGGTCAGCGCCATGACCACCGCGTTCCTGTCGGAGCAATACCGCAGCCTGGATACCACCGCCACTGGCAGCCGTAAAGCGGAGGTGATCGAGTCTTCCATTGATGAGCTGTGGCGCACCGCCCGCAACGCCATCAGCAACGTGGCCGAGCGTAGCCACTGCATCATCGGATTGCTGTGATGCAGGTTATCGCGCAGCAAGGTGACACGGTTGATACCCTGTGTTGGCGCTACTTTGGCCGTACCCAGGGCGTGGTCGAGCAGGTGTATTCACTCAATGCCGGATTGGCCGATGCTGGGGCCATCTTGCCCCACGGCCAGCCGGTGACGCTGCCGGATATGACTGTCTCGCCGCAGCGTGAAACCGTTAATTTATGGGACTGATCCTATGGAGCGTATTACCTCGTTTTTCGCTTACACCATGGCGGTATTTCTCGCCTGGGTGGGCAAGTATTCCCCGCAGGATATTGCCTTTATGGTCGGGGCGGCGGTGGGTGTTGGCACCTTCCTGGTCAACTGGTACTACCGCCGCAAAACCTACCGGTTGCTCAACCGGCTCGGACTTTCTCGGAGGGTAGCGGATGAACTCAATCGTTAAACGTTGTACAGCCGCTGCCGTGCTGGCCCTGGCGATGTTGTTACCGCAATTCAGCACCCTGCAAACCTCACCCGCCGGGCTGCGCCTGATTGCCGATTTTGAAGGTTGTCAGCTTTCCCCTTACCAGTGCAGCGCCGGGGTGTGGACATCCGGCATCGGCCACACCGCAGGCGTGGTGCCGGGCAAAGTTATCAGCGAACGGCAAGCCGCCGTCAACCTGGTGGCGGATGTTTCCCGCACCGAACGGGCCATCGGGCGCTGTATGCCGGTGAACATGCCGCCGCCGGTGTATGACGCGGTGGTGGCCTTTGCCTTTAACGTGGGCACCACGGCGGCGTGTGGTTCAACCCTGGCCGGGTTTATCCGTCGGCAGGAGTGGCGCAGTGCCTGCCAACAGTTGCCGCGTTGGGTGTATGTGAACGGGGTGAAGTCGAAAGGGCTGGAGCGTCGCCGAGCAGCCGAACAGGCGTTGTGTTTGCAGGGGGCGCGATGAGTAACCGCACGGCGTTGTTATCGGCGTTAACGCTGTTGGCCATCATTGGCTGGCTGAAATGGCAGGTGGTTTCCCTGGGTAGCTCCCTGGTGGACGCGCAAAAGCAAAACAGCACCTTAACTGCTGCCGTTAACAGCCGCGACACGGTGATCACCGCGTTGCAACGTGAAGCCGGTCAACAGACCGAGGCCGAACAGCAATTGAGAAATACATTGGCCGGGGCGCAGCGTCTGGCCCTACGGCGTGAACAACAGTTACAGAGGGCACTCAATGAAAACCAGGCACTACGTGAGTGGTTTAGCCGGGCTTTGCCTGCTGACGTTATCCGGCTGCACCAGCGGCCCGCCTTTACCGGCACCGGCGATTATTTACGTTGGCTGTCCAACGGTCAGCCCGTGCCAAATCCCGGCCAGCCAGCCGAGCACTAACGGGGATTTAAGTGCGGATATTCGCCAGCTTGAACACGCCCTGGCGGCCTGCGCAATCCAGGTCGATATGGTTAAACAGTGTCAGGAACGCCACCATGATAAAACCCCAACAACTGCGCGCCGCGCTGACTGACTCGTTGCCCTGGCTGCAACGCAACCCAGAGAATCTGCGTCTGTTTACTGACAGTGGTCGCATTGCCTCCACGCTCGCCAGCTCGCTGTCGTTTGAATATCAGTTTCGGCTAAACCTGCTGATCACCGACTACAGCGGGGATATGGATCTTATCATCGTGCCGATCCTGGCGTGGTTACGTGAGAACCAGCCGGACATTATGGCGACCGATGAGAAGCGGCGCACCGGTTATACCTTTGAGGCCGATATCAATAATGATGGTTCGTTTGATATCAGCATCAACCTGCAACTGACCGAGCGGGTGATTGTGAAAGAGCAGGGCAGTGCGTTGCATGTTGATCACCTGCCGGAACCTCCGTTGCCGGAAGACGTGATCCGTCCGATGCAGATGTATGTTCACGGTGAATTAGTGAGTGAATGGCATGAACGAACTTGAACCCTTTGAGACCAAACTAGCCGGACTGATTGGCAATCTGTCGCCGCAATCGCGTAAGGCGTTGGCCGTGACGATTGCCAAGCGCCTCCGCGCCAATCAGCAGCAGAATATCAAGCGGCAACAGGCACCCGATGGCACGCCGTATGCCCCACGTAAAACCCAGCTACGGAGTAAGCAAGGGAGAATTAAGCGGGCGATGTTTACCAAGCTGCGAACCGCACGCTATCTAAAAGCCAACGGCAGCAACAATGCTGCTGTGGTGGAGTTTGTGGGGCGGGTTAAGCGCATGGCTGAGGTGCATCATTATGGGCTTCGTGATCGACCTTCGCTGCGTAGCCCTGAAGTGCGGTATGAGGAAAGGCCGTTGCTGGGATTCGGGGCAGATGTATTCACTATTGTTGAAAAGGCAATGATCCAGTATTTATCATCAGAACTCTAAAATGAGGGTAATGTATCACCCTCATCAATCATTAACCGCGATGAATAATAGCCTGATTCAATGCATTAATCACAGTATCGATATAATTTTCATTTTCACTTTCTAAGGCCTGGCTTTCGCCTGAAGAACTGTTCAGATAAACACTGTGTTTCGTTTTAGCCCCATTGATAGCCAACACGCCAAGGCCAATAACACCAACGCCCCATAGCATTGAGGCACCCTGCATATTTATTAGCAAAACTATTCCAACAATGATGAGAACTATTGCTCCAACGCGTGAAGGTGTAACACTCTGTTTTTTAACGGAAGTGACCCCGGTCATCGCATAAGTGCTGTTTCCGACAATAAACCGCGCATTGGTGATTAATACGTGTCCTTGTTTAAAAAACTCCGTTTCTTCCATTTTTAGCTCCAGAGGGTGTAGTAAAGCCTAAATAATACTGCTGTATGTTTAAAAAACAAACTAGTTATTTATTGAACTCGCTAATTTGATTTTGTTGTTTCTCAGATCGACCAACCGTCCTACATTGCTGCTATCTTCTTAGCGTTGCATCCTTCCCTTCATGAACAATCAAACCGACATCCTGCGTCTACTGCGCAATCTGATCCGCATCGGCACCATCAACATCGTTGACCTGGAGCACGGCCTTTGCCGCGTGGAAACCGGCGGCAACCTCACCGACTGGCTGCATTGGCTTACCTGCCGGGCGGGCCGTTCCCGTTCCTGGTGGGCACCGTCCGAAGGTGAACAGGTGTTGCTCCTGGCGATCGGTGGTGAACTGGATACCGCCTTTGTACTGCCGGGCATTTTCTCAGATGACTTCCCGGCCCCGTCGGCCTCGGCTGATGCGCTGCATGTAACGTTCCCGGACGGTGCCGTGCTGGAGTACGAACCCGCCACCGGTGCGCTGACCGTGACCGGCATCAAGACCGCCACGGTGGAGGCGTCCGAGTCCATCACCGCCAATACCAAGGTGGTGATGGTCAAAGCCAGCCAAAAGATCACACTCGATGCCCCCGTGGTGGAATGCACCAACCAGCTTGTGACTGGCACTATCCAGATTAAGGAGGGCGGCAGCATGACCGGTAATCTCACTCATACCGGCGGCAATATCACGTCTAACGGCGTGGTGATCCATACCCACACCCACGGCGGCATTCAGCGCGGTGGTGGCAACACGGATAAACCGACATGAGCAACGCAAAATACATAGGGATGGATCGCGCCACCGGACGTGGGCTAACTGATGTCGACCATATCCGCCAGTCAGTTGCTGACATTCTTATCACGCCAGTGGGCTCTCGCCCGATGCGCCGGGCATATGGTTCGTTACTGTCTGAACTGCTCGACCAGCCGCAGAATGACGCATTGCGCCTGCATATCATGGCCGCCTGCTACAGCGCGATTTTAGCCTGGGAGCCGCGTGTAAAACTGAGCGGTATCACCTTCAACACCGGCTATGACGGCAAGATGGTGGTCGATCTCACCGGCACCCGTACCGATATCCCTGGCGCGCTGTCGTTGTCCATTCCTGTGAGCTAAACCCATGCCAACCATTGACCTGAGCCAACTCCCTGCGCCCGCCCTTGTTGAGGTGCTCGACTATGAAAGCCTGCTGGCCGAACGCAAAGCCACGCTGATTTCGCTCTACCCTGAGGAACAGCGTGAAGCGATTGCCCGTACCCTGGCGTTGGAGTCCGAACCACTGGTGAAGCTCCTACAGGAGAATGCCTACCGGGAAGTGATTTTACGCCAGCGTGTTAACGATGCCGCCCGTGCCGTGATGGTGGCCTTTGCCACGGGCAGTGACCTCGACCAACTGGGGGCAAACGTCAATACTCCGCGGCTGACCATCACGCCTGCTGATAACAACACCTTGCCGCCAACACCGGCGGTGATGGAGTCCGACAGTGATTATCGGGTGCGTATCCCGCAGGCGTTTGAAGGTATGAGCGTGGCCGGGCCGTCCGGTGCCTATGAATATCATGGCCGTTCTGCCGATGGTCGGGTGGCCGACGTGAAGGCAACCAGCCCCAGCCCGGCCTGTGTGACCATCTCGGTGCTGTCACGGGAAGGTAACGGCACCGCAAGCGCCGATCTGTTGGCTGTCGTTACCCGTGCGCTGAATGATGAGGATGTGCGTCCGGTAGGTGATCGCGTGACGGTGCAATCCGCCTCTATCGTCAAATACACCATTGAGGCGGTGCTCTATCTCTATCCGGGCCCGGAGGCCGCTCCGATCCAGGCCGCCGCTGAGGCTAAGTTGAAACAGTACATCAGCGCGCAACACCGGTTAGGGCGTGATATCCGCCTGTCAGCCCTTTATGCCGCACTCCATGCCGAAGGCGTACAGCGTGTGGAGCTGAAAAAGCCGCTGGCCGATATCGTGCTGAACAATACCCAGGCGTCCTACTGCGAACAGTACCGCATCACCGTCGGGGGATCCGATGAATAACCGTCTATTGCCGGTCGGTTCTTCTACGCTGGAGGTGGCCGCCGCCCGTGCCTGCGCCGAACTGGCACCCATCCCGGTTCCCGTGCGTGACCTGTGGAACCCGGACACCTGTCCGATCACCTTGTTGCCATACCTGGCCTGGGCGTTCTCGGTTGATCACTGGGATGAACGCTGGCCGGACACCGTCAAGCGCAACGTCGTGACCTCGGCGTTTTACCTGCACCGTCACAAGGGCACCCTGGGGGCCGTTCGTCGCGTTGTGGAGCCACTCGGTTATCTCATCAAGGTGCTGGAGTGGTGGCAAAACAATGATCCGCCCGGCACCTTTCGGCTGGATATCGGCGTACTGGAAACCGGTATCACTGAAGCCATGTATCAGGAGATGGAACGCATGATCGCCGATGCCAAACCGGTCAGCCGTCATCTTATCGGCCTCAATATCGTGCAGGACGTTCAGGGCCAGATCCACACCGGCGTCGGCACGTTCGACGGCGACACCCTTACCGTTTACCCCGGATAACAAGCGAGACACCATGAGCAAATACAAAGCCATTCTGACCACCGCCGGGGCGGCAAAAATTGCGGCCGCCAGTGCGGGCGGCAAACCGTTGAAGATTGACCGGATGGCCGTCGGAGACGCTAACGGCAAATTACCCACGCCCAACCCCGCCCAGACCAAACTGGTTAACGAGCGTCACCGGGCGGCCCTCAATTCACTGACGGTTGATAAGGCTGCGCCAGATCGGCTTATTGCCGAGTTAGTCATTCCTGCCAATGTTGGTGGCTTCTGGCTGCGTGAAATGGGCCTGTATGATGCAGACGGCACGCTGATTGCGGTCAGCAACATGGCTGAGTCCTACAAGCCGAAGCTGGAAGAGGGCAGCGGGCGCACGCAAACCCTGCGTATGGTGGTGATCGTCAGCCACACCGAGGCTATCACGCTGATTGTCAGTGGTGACATGGTGATGGCGACCCGTGATTTTGTGGCGGCGGCCATTGATGACCATGCCAAATCCCGCAACCACCCGGACGCCACCACGGCGGCTAAGGGGTTTGTGCAATTGAGCAGCGTAACCAATAGCACCAGTGAAGCCCTGGCGGCCACGCCCAAAGCGGTTAAGGCTGTGAATGATGCAGCGGTGAAGTTGGCGCAGAACCTCGCTGATCTGCCAGATAAGGCCAAGTCCCGCGCCAGCTTGGGGCTAAAATCGGCCGCCCTGTGTGATACGGGCGAGGCCACCGGTCAGGTGTTGACCGCTAACAAAGCGTTTGGCCTGGGCCTGGTACAACCCAATCTCAGGCATCGGCTGGCCGACCTGGCCGGGGCGAATGCCTTCACCGGGTTTACCTGGACAAACAGTGATGATCCCGACGCACCACCCTTTATCGGCACGGCTGGCATCATCAATCATGCCTGGCGTGCGTCCACTACGGCAGATCCTTATACGTTGCAAATGGGGTGGCGTGATGGTCGTATGGCTTTTCGAACCAAAGAATCCAACAAGGATTTTCTGGGTTGGTGTGAATTGCTGCATACCGGTAACGGCTACACAGCGGCGCAATGTGATGGTAAATACGCGTTACGTTCTATCAAGGTCAATGGCAAACCGTTGAGCGCAGATGTCAACCTGCTGGCCGGTGATGTCAACGCCTGGAACAAAACCGAGGCAGATGCTCGTTATCTGAAATTGTCAGGCGGGACAGTCAAAAACCTGACGGTAAAAACCGGTTCTACCGGCACGGAAAATACGGCCCTGCTGATTGATGGCGTTGAGCACACGCCTTTAGTATTAAAGCGCAGCAGCGCCACCGCCAATTTGTCGATCGGTTTTCAGCTCGGCGGCAATGCGCCGCTGTATCGGCTCGGTATTAATGACAAAAATAATCTGTCTTGGGGCACTGATGCCAACCAGGCCAGCAATGCCACGATTTACCACACCAAAAACAAGCCTACGGCGGCGGATGTAGGCGCGCTGACGGACGCACAAGCGGTGCAAAAGTATGCACTTCGTTCTATCAGGGTGAACGGCAAACCCATTTCAGCCGATGTTAACCTGCAGGCAGGGGATGTGAACGCCTGGAACAAGACCGAAGCTGATAACCGTTACCTGTTAAAGACCGGCGGGATCGTCACGGGGAAAACCCGCTTTGCTGCCGGAGTTAACTTCGGTAATGAAAACACCTCGGTTGAGGGCGGCAGCGATGCGGCTGGATACACCTCCAATAACCTGATGCTGAAAAGCTGGTACGGCATTGGTTTCTTCAATACCTGCACCACGTCGGGTTTGAAAGGCGTGACAGGTTATATCAACACTCGCAGCGGTGACCTGCAGATGAAAGGTCGGGTGATGGCCGATACCCAGGTCATTGAGGCCGGTAAGCGGGTATATTCCCCCAATAACAAACCGACGGCGGCGGATGTAGGGGCGTTGACCGATGCACAAGCAACGCAGAAATATGCACAGCGCTCTATCAAGGTGAACGGCAAGCCACTTTCCGGTGATGTGAACCTGGTGGCCGGAGATATCAATGCCTACACCAAAACAGAATCAAATGGCCGTTACGTTAAGCAGAGCGGTGACAACATCAATTGGCTGACGGTGAAAGGGGGCGCGACATTCCAGGGGCTCGACTACATCAACAAATCGGGTATTAACACCTATTCCAATGCGGAGGGGAGTCATCGTCAGGTAAATGCACTTCGGTTAAAAGGTGAGGGCAATCTGGTGGCCGAGCTCTATCACCATGAACTGGTTGGCAAATACCATAACCTGGGTATTCATGTCGGCAATGGTAATGATCACGGCTGGTATGAGCTGCGTGGTAATGGGGAGCTAAAGGTCAATGGCACGTGGCCCACCTTGCACCTAGGTGAAACTGTTCATCATCCGGATGGCAATATTTCCGGCACTGCCTGGGGCGGTTATCTCAGTAATTTCATCACCAATGGCCTCAATGGCCGGGTTGACTGGAATGCGTTTAACAGCCGTTCGCACGTCGCGGGCACGCGTCAGGCATGGTGGTACAAAGATGAACTGACCGGCTTTATTTTCCAAGGCGGCGTGGTCAACCGGGGCGAAGGCTATCTGACCTGGGTGGGTTTTCCGCGTGGCTACACACAGGACTGTTTCGGCGTCCAGCTCACACTGGCCGGGCATTGGGGAGATTCAAACATGAATATGGAAGCACAAAGCCTGTCGGCAGGCGGGTTTAATGCTGCGTTGGGGGATAACGAACGCGTGGTCTTCTGGTGGGCAGTGGGGGTATAAGATGAGTTACGGATACAGTGCAACCACCAATATTCTCTATGTATTGGAAGATAAACCAGCCTATGACGCCAACGGCAATTGGCCTGAGGATGTAAAACCCATTACTGATGCAGAGTGGACGACGTATTGCGCACAAGGGCCTGAAGGGAAAATGCGGGGTGCTGATAGCCAGGGTTTACCCTGCTGGGTCGATATCCCGCCTCCGTCAAAAGTGCAGGCGGTGGAGGCCGCCAAGATAGATAAATCGCAACGGCTGGCACTGGCGACAAAGAAGATCGCCCCGTTGCAGGATGCGCAAGAGCTGGGGATAGCGTCAGCCGATGAGCAGGCGCAGTTACTGGCCTGGAAGCGTTACCGGGTGCTGATTAATCGGGTAGATGCTGAAGCCGCGCCGGATATTGAGTGGCCGCCGGTGCCGGAGGCGTAAAAACAGGGCCAGCTGTACAGGGTAGCTTCACGTAAATCGTGCTGGTAGATAGCCTAATGCGCACTCTGTGATCGGGCTGACAAAAGAAATATCTTGCGTAAGATATGCTTATCAATTATACAAAATAGACTGTTAAGGATAAAACGATAGATTAGGGAGTGACTTTTTTCATGGAACGATTGCCAAATGAAATGCTAATAGATGAGTTAAGTATAGTTGAAGGTCATTCTTATAGGGATGATAGTCGCTATTTGTTGCTTTTTTCTCTAAACGTTGTTTGTGTTTTTAATAATTGCAAGCTCGAAAAGGGAGTGTGATATGAGCAGCAATATGGAGATAGCCAAACGTATAGTGAAAGCCATTTTATCACCAGACTCAGTGATAGGGTTTTTTCATGGTGTGCTATCAGTCCCTAAAGATCTAGGGTATTTGGCCTATGGCTATATGGATACTGATACCCGATTCATGCGTGAGTCAGAACGAATTAGAATGGTAGGTGCTATTAAACATGGCATCTTAGAAAATAAAAACTTTGCTGAAACTATTGAGACTGTATTAGATAAGTTTAGCGACAACGTTCCTGAGAAAAAAAAAGGATAGTATTTACAGCCAGGTGGCTTTTTCAATGGTCGGAAGAACTGTTACAAACTCTGTGATAGCGGGTAGGTTAGCCATTGCCGTTTCTCAAAGCAGCTCTCTTTTGGTGGCGGTTCGGGGTGGGATAATGGGCAATATCCTTCTGATGGGAGGGATGGCTGAACGTAGCATTTATACATCCAGAGCATTACAGCAAAGCGACCCTGAAATATACTATGCGTTACATCGTAAGAATTACGATCTTCTATATTTTTTGGTGGAGCCTTTACTGGAGCCCTTTGTGGAAGCTCTGAGGGTAAAAAGAACTCAAGGGCAGCCTGAGTTTGATAAAATTTTGGATATGGTAGAAGATGAACTCAAAAAATCAAAAAGGCCATGAGATAAAGCAGAGCCTTTTTAGGCGGTTAATGCATACTGCTTTAGAAACCATGGCATCAATTTTAGGCGGTGCATTGGTTCTTATATGTGCATATTGGTTTTTCCATTTTGATACGTGGCATGAACGATTTATTTATATTACTTTATCTATAGTAGTTGTGTATTTGATTTGTAAGGTATTGCCTGATAGGCCAGAGTAAAAAATGTTTTATCTGGTAGCTAACGTTTCCCTAACGGTTAAATCATTAAGTAAACCCACCAAATGTTACCCAAGCGCCCATAATAAAGCCCGCATAAAATGCGGGCTTTTAGGGTTGTGGCGTTTCCCTGGTGTTGCCACAAGAAGCCCATTAACCCTAGAGGAATGGCTAAAACTCGTCCAATCGATTCGCTAGATCAATAACACGATATTGATCGGTGAAAACGATCGTAGCCCCTGCATTGCCTTGCTTCCCTTCTACCGCCTGTTGTCTGGTCGGCCTTCCATCCGTCACCACGTGCAGCCTTGTCTGCCTGGCGGCATGCTGTTTGCACCTACTCACAACGGAGCAAGCCGCTTATGGCTGACTATCATCACGGCGTGCGTGTCATCGAAATCAACGATGGCACCCGCGTAATCTCTACCGTTTCGACGGCCATCGTCGGCATGGTCTGCACCGGGGAAGATGCCGATGCCACACTGTTTCCCCTCAACACCCCGGTATTGATCACCGACGTGCTGGCCGCCAGTGGCAAGGCCGGTAAAAAAGGCACCCTGGCCGCGTCACTGCGCGCCATTGCTGAACAGGCCAAACCGGTTACGGTGGTGGTGCGTGTAGCCGAAGGCAAAGACGAAGCTGAAACCACCTCCAACATCATCGGCGGTGCGGATGAGAATGGCCGCTACACCGGCATGAAAGCGCTATTGGCCGCGCAAGCAGAATGCGGGGTTAAACCGCGTATCCTCGGCGTACCTGGATTGGATAACCAAGCGGTAGCGACGGCACTCGCCAGCGTCTGCCAGCAGTTGCGCGCCTTTGGTTATATCAGTGCGTTCGGTTGTAAAACCGTGTCGGAGGCCATCAAGTACCGCGACAACTTCAGCCAGCGCGAGCTGATGCTGATCTGGCCGGAGTTCATCACCTGGAACACCACCGCCAACAGCAGCGACATTGCCACGGCCACCGCGCGTGCGCTCGGCCTGCGCGCCAAAATCGACACGGAAACCGGCTGGCACAAAACCCTGTCCAACGTCGGTGTTAATGGCGTGACCGGTATCAGCGCCTCGGTGTTCTGGGATTTGCAGTCACCAGGCACCGATGCTGACCTGCTCAATGAAGCCTGTGTCACCACGCTGATCCGCAAAGACGGTTTCAAGTTCTGGGGCTCCCGTACCTGTTCGGATGATCCGCTGTTCCTGTTTGAGAACTACACCCGTACCGCGCAGGTGATTGCCGACACCATGGCCGAGGCTCACCTGTGGGCCGTTGACCGCCCGGTCACGCCCACGCTGATCCGCGACATGATTGACGGCATCAAGGCCAAATTCCGCGAACTGAAATCCGCCGGGCTGATTATCGACGGGGATTGCTGGTATGACGACAGCGCCAACGACAAGGAAACCCTCAAGGCCGGCAAGCTGTTTATCGATTACGACTACACCCCAGTGCCACCGCTGGAAGATTTAACCCTGCGCCAGCGTATCACCGACAAGTATCTGGTGACGTTCGCCGCGTCCGTGAACCGCTAAGGAGCCATTGCGTTATGGCACTGCCGAAAAAACTGAAGTACCTGAACCTGTTCAACGACGGTTACAGCTATATGGGCGTGGTGTCCTCGCTCACCTTGCCCAAGCTCACCCGCAAGCTGGAGAAGTATCGCGGCGGCGGCATGAATGGCGCTGCGTCTACCGATATGGGGCTTGACGATGACGCGCTGGCCCTGGAGTGGTCGATGGGCGGCCTGGATGAATTGGTGTTGCAACAGTGGGGCAGCGTCGATGCGGTGCCGCTGCGCTTTGCCGGTTCGTTCCAGCGTGACGATACCGGTGAGGTCTCCGCCGTGGAAGTGGTATTGCGTGGCCGCCATAAGGAAATCGACTTTGGCGAGTACAAGCAGGGGGAAGACACCGAAACCAAGGTGGCGACCGAATGCACCTACTTCAAGCTGACCATTGACGGTAAAGAGCTGATTGAAATCGACACCGTGCATATGGTGGAGAAGGTCAACGGCGTTGACCGCCTGGCCGAGCACCGCAAAGCCATCGGCCTGTAATTCCTGCGCCAGCCTGCCCGGCTGGCCGCTATCCCTGTTTATTGAGAGAACATCATGAAAGACGAAAAAGACGACAACCTGGTGACGCTGGAAAACCCGATCCAACGCGGTGACACCACCATTACAGAAATCCGCATCACCAAGCCTAACGCAGGCACCCTACGTGGTGTGGGTCTGGCGGCTGTTGCCAATGCCGATGTTGACGCGCTGCTGATTGTCCTGCCGCGCATGACCTACCCGAACCTGACCAAAGACGAATGCCACCGTCTGGAGTTACCCGACCTGGTGGCGCTTGCCGGTAAGGTTGTCGGTTTTTTGTCGCCGAACTCGGCAGCGTAGTAATGGATGCCCGCCTGGGCGTCGATGATCTGATGGCGGATATCGCAGTGATATTCCACTGGCCGCCGTCGGAAATGGCCGGAATGTCGCTCACCGAGCTGCTGAACTGGCGGGATAAAGCGGTGCAACGCAGTGGAGTGAACCATGAGTAATCGGCTACAGCTTCAGGTGTTGTTGAAGGCCGTCGACCAGGCCACTCGCCCGCTAAAGAGTATCCAACAGGCCAGTAAAAAACTGGCGGCGGATATCAACGTGACCCAGGGCACCCTCAAATCCCTGGACGCACAGGCGCGCCGGATTGAGGGCTTTCGTAAAACCAACGGGCAATTGGCGGTCACCGGTGAGGCACTGAAAAAGGCCAAGGCGGAAGCCGCCGCCCTGGCCGTGCAGTTCAGGGCCACGGCAAACCCGACGGCGCAACAGGCGCGGCTACTGGCCGCGTCCAAACGGGCCGCCAGTGAGCTGCAAACCAAATACAACGGCCTGCGTCAGTCGGTGCAGCGCCAGCGGGAGGCACTCAACGCCGACGGCATCGCCACCCGTAACCTGAGCGCCGAACAGCGCCGGTTAAAAGCCAGCGTGACCGAGGCCAGCGCCAGCCTGGCACGTCAGCGGCAAGAGCTGGAACGCCTGAGCCAAAAACAGAGTGCAGTGAACCGCGTCAATGCACGTTACCAGAGTGGTAAAGCGCTGGCCGGATCAGTACGCAATGCCAGTGCCGCCGGGGTCGGGGTTGCCACTGCCGGGCTGTACGCCGAAAGCCGGTTTATTGCACCGGGCGTCGAGTTTGACCGGCAGATGTCGGATACCCAGGCCACCCTGGGACTGGCAAAGAATGACCAGCAACTGGCGGCCATCCGCCAACAGGCGCGGGATATCGGTGCGACCACGGCGTTTTCTCCGACCGATGTCGCCCGTACCCAATCGGTGTTGGCGAAGTCCGGCTTTGACGGTAACGCCATCCTCAAATCGACCGAGTCCACCGTCAATCTGGCGTTGGCGTCTGATTTGGACATTGCCGACGCGGCCGACATCATCACCAACATGCAATCGGCGTTTAACCTGCCGATCGATGAGGTGCAGCGCGTTGCCGATGTGATGACCAAGGGGTTCACCAGCTCCAACAGCAACCTGATGGATTTTGGCGAGGCGATGAAGTATGTCGCGCCGATTGCCGAAGCCGCCGGGGCCAGCATTGAAGACACCACCGCAATGCTCGGCGTGCTGGCGGATAACGGCATCAAGGGCAGCATGGCCGGGACGGCGACCAGTGCGATGTTTACCCGCCTACAGTCCCCGGTTGGGCAAGCGGGGGATGCGCTGTCAGAGTTGGGGGTAAAAACCCAGGACGACAAAGGCAACATGCTGCCGATCGCCGGTATTATGCAGAAAATCGACACGTCGTTTAAAAAACACAAACTGGGTACCGCGCAACAGGCGGAATACCTGAAGGTGATTTTTGGCGAAGAAGCGATGAAAGGCGCGATCAAGCTGATCGGTGCCGCCGGTAACGGCAAGCTGGCGACCAAACACGACACGGTCACTCGTTCCCAGGGCGCGACCGCGCAGATCGCCAAGGTCAAGGTAGACAACCTGGACGGCGACCTGAAAAACCTGTTCTCCGCCTGGGAAGATGTGCGTATTGAGGTGTTCGACGGGCAGAATAGCGCGCTGCGTCAACTGACCACCACGGCAACGACTTGGTTGGCAACCGCTGGCACCTGGGTAAGGGCCAATCCTGAACTGGTCGGCACCCTGGTGAAAGTGACCGCCGGAGTCACCGCGCTTATTGGCGGGCTGGCTGCACTCGGTCTGATTGCCTGGCCGGTGATGGCCGGGGTCAATATGTTGGTGGCCGGTGCCGGGTTGCTGGGTACGGTGTTTACAGTGGTGGGTGGTGCGGTTGCGGCGGCGTTTACCGCCATTACCTGGCCGGTTCTGGCATTGATTGCCGCCGTGGCCGCCGGTGCGTTGCTTATCCGCAAATACTGGGAGCCGATTAGCGCCTTTATCGGTGGCGTGGCTGAGGGCTTCAAGGCCGCCATGGCCCCGGTAGCTGCGGCGTTCTCACCGCTCAAGCCGATTTTCGACTGGTTTGGCGAGAAGATTAAAGCCGTCTATGACTGGTTTATGGCGCTGCTGGCCCCGGTGAAGTCTACCCAGGCCGAACTGCAAAGCGCCGCCGAAATGGGGCGTAAGTTTGGATCCGCCATTGCAGGCGCATTGAACCTGCCCATGCAGGTACTAGAGAAGCTCGGCAGCAAGGTCGGTTGGCTGGCGAAAAAGCTCGGCTTGATGAAGGACGAAACCGCCGAGCTGGATAAACAGACGGTGATCAATACCCCGCATGCTACCGGTGCCGACGGGTTGGGTTATTCGCCCAGTGGTGGTTTGCTGGCGGCCAATCCTATACCGGTAGTGAAAACGGCTCCGCCAGTGGGCGCGCCTGGCGTATTACCGGCCCCGGTGGTCAATGTGGCTTCCAACACCGCTTTACCGCCGCCCGTGGTGCAGGTTTCTCCGGCAGCCATTGCTTTGTCACCGGAGGTTGAGGCACCCGACCAGCCCACGACATCCTTCATGGCCCCGGAACAGCCCGCGCCATCGGTGAATGTCCAGGCCGCCAAGCCGTTAGCACCGCAGCATTACGCGCCGGTGGTGCCGGGAGCGTCCAGTGCCTACACCGACAACAGCGTGACGCACAACCGGTTTGATGTTGTCGTTCCCCCAGGGATGAGCCAAGAAGAGGTCATCCGGTTGCTGAATGAGGCGCAGGCTCGGCAAGAGCGTGAACGTCGCGCCCGTGCGCGCAGTGCCATGACCAGCTAGAGGAAAATCATCATGATGCTGACATTAGGGTTCTTTGTTTTCATGATGCAGACGCTGCCTTACCAGTCGATGCAGCGCACGGCGGATTACCGCTGGCCGACCAATGGCCGGGTAGGGCAGCGGCCTGCCGCGCAGTTCCTGGGACTGGATGAGGAGAAAATCACCTTATCCGGGGTGCTAGTGCCGGAAATCACCGGCGGGCGCTGGTCGCTGCTGACCGTGCAGTTGATGGCAGAGCAGGGGCGAGCCTGGCCGCTGATTGAAGGCACCGGCACCATCTACGGTATGTTCGTTATCGAGTCGGTGAGTGAAACACACAGCCAGTTCTTTGCTGACGGCAGCCCGCGCCGCACCGAGTTTACACTGACGTTAAAACGGGTTGATGAGTCCCTGGCGGCGATGTTTGGCGACCTGCGACAACAGGCGGGTGAGTTGTACGGGCAAGCCGGGGAACTGGCTGGAAAGGTGGGCGGGTTCTTGTCATGATAACCGGCGTATCCTTACCCGCCGGGGCGCGGATTGCCCCGGACTTCTCCCTGACCCTACAGGGAAACAACATCACGCATAACATCCGGGCCCGGCTGCTGTCGTTAACGCTGACGGATAACCGGGGCTTTGAGGCTGACCAGCTCGATATCGAACTGGACGACAGCGACGGCCTGATGGTGATGCCGCAGCGTAATGCGGTGCTGTCACTGGCGCTCGGTTGGCAGGGCTCACAACTGACGCATAAAGGGCGGTTTACGGTGGATGAGGTGGAACATCGGGGTGCACCGGATACGCTGACGATCCGTGCACGTAGCGCCGATTTTAGGGGCTCGCTCAATACCCGCCGGGAAGCCTCTTATCACGACACCACCCTGGGTGACATCGTGCAGCAGATTGCCGCCCGCAACCAGCTTACTGCCAAGTTGGCTGCCGGGCTGGACGCGATAAAAATCAGTCATATCGACCAGACACAGGAAACGGACGCGGCGTTTGCTACCCGGCTGGCGTCACTCAATGGCGCGGTGGCCGCCGTTAAAAATGGGTGCCTGCTGTTTATCCGCCCAGGGAACGGCACCACGGTGAACGGCAAACCGCTGCCGGTGATGACCATCACCCGCCGTGATGGCGATCGGCACAACTTCAGCCTGGCCGATCGGGATGCCTACACGGGCGTGACCGCAAGCTGGCTTAACACCCGACAGCCCAAACCGCAGAAGGTAAAACTGCAGCGCAAACCCAAAACTCAGCACCTGCGTGCCCTGCAACACCCGAAGGCCAAACCGGCCACACAGAAGGCGGCTAAACCGGCTGAAGCGCAGAAAGGGGAATACCTGGTCGGTGCGGAAGATAACGTGTTCACCCTCCCGACTGTCTACGCCACGCAAGCCGCTGCTATGCGTGCCGCGCAGGCAAAATGGGAGAAGCTACAGCGCGGTGTAGCCGAGTTCTCGTTATCCCTTGCTATGGGGCGTGCGGATCTCGTACCAGAAACCCCGGTGCAGGTGAGCGGGTTTAAACAGGTGATCGACGCGCAACCCTGGATAGTGAGCAAGGTGGTTCATAACCTGAGTAACAGCGGTTTTACGACGGCGGTAGAGTTAGAGGTTTTGTTATCTGATGTCAGCTACGAGGCTTCATAACTTCACTTTATGCATTTGTAAATTAGATTAAAGCTAATTTAAATCCAGATCGCAACGCGTATCATCGCGGCAAGAGCCATTGCTAAGGATATTGCCGTGTTTCATTGCCCGTTATGTAAAACTGCTGCACATGCCCGGTCGAGCCGTTACCTGAGCGATCAAACCAAAGAACGCTATCACCAATGCCAGAACATCAATTGCGGGCATACGTTTAAAACGATGGAAACATTTGATAGTTCAATCATGGTGCCAGGCGTAATCAACAGTGCGCCGCCGCATCCCACAAGGGGCAATCAAGGCACTCTTTGGATTTAATTAAGGCCCGCGATAAAGCGGGTTTTTTGTTGCCTTGAGTAAGGTAAACAACCACTGCTGAAGTAGGGATCGAGACAAGAGGGGCAGAGAGCCAGAAAGTAGAGCGACACTTTTGCGACACTGCTAAGTAGGAACAAAAAAGCCACCTCGTGAGAAGTGGCTTAATCTTATGATTTTAAAGCAAAAATTTGGTGGCCCCTACTGGACTTGAACCAGTGACCAAGCGATTATGAGTCGCCTGCTCTAACCAACTGAGCTAAGGGGCCAAGCGGCGTGATTATACGGTAATCATGGGATACAGGTCTACACCCATAAAACCATATGATGTTTTTATGCACAGTTCTAGCCTGTTGTAATTGCAGGCAGATTTTGCGATAACCGCTGTTAATTCCTTTTAACGGACTGGTGATACTCATGGAGCTCTTGGCGCCAAACCTACAGGTGGTGTTCTGCGGCATCAATCCTGGCCTTTCCTCTGCCCATCAGGGCTATCCCTTCGCCAATGGTAGCAACCGCTTCTGGAAGGTGATCCATCAGGCGGGCTTCACCGATCGCCAGTTGGCACCGGAACAGTGGCTACAACTGCAAGATAATGGCTGCGGGATCACCGCTCTGGTCGCGCGCCCAACGGTGGCGGCCAGCGAACTTACACGTGATGAGCTGCGCGGTGGTGGAGAGGTGCTCAAAGAAAAAATTCTGCGTTACCAACCGCGTGCTTTGGCGATCCTGGGGAAACAGGCGTTCAGCAGTGCGTTTGGCGTGCGTAATGCAGCCTGGGGGCGACAGGAAATGATGCTGGGTAAAACCGAGGTGTGGGTATTGCCTAATCCCAGCGGATTGAACCGTGCCACGCTGGAGCAGCTTACCGAGAGTTACCGCGAGCTATTCCTGGCGCTGAAATAAGGCATAAAAAAACCCCGGCGAGCCGGGGTTCTTACGAGGTCGTTAAACCTTAGTCATCCAGGAAGCTACGCAGCACTTCTGAACGGCTTGGGTGGCGCAGTTTACGCAACGCTTTGGCTTCGATCTGACGAATACGCTCACGGGTAACGTCGAACTGTTTGCCCACTTCTTCCAGCGTGTGGTCAGTGTTCATATCGATACCGAAACGCATACGCAGCACCTTCGCTTCACGTGCGGTCAGGCCAGCCAGGACGTCGTGCGTGGCAGAACGCAGGCTTTCAGAAGTGGCAGAATCCAGTGGCAGCTCGAGGGTGGTATCCTCGATGAAATCGCCCAGATGTGAATCTTCATCATCACCAATCGGCGTTTCCATGGAGATCGGCTCTTTGGCGATCTTCAGCACCTTACGGATTTTGTCTTCTGGCATCAGCATACGCTCGGCCAGCTCTTCCGGCGTTGGCTCACGGCCCATCTCTTGCAGCATCTGGCGCGAAATACGGTTGAGCTTGTTGATAGTCTCAATCATATGCACCGGAATACGGATGGTACGTGCCTGGTCGGCGATAGAGCGGGTGATAGCCTGACGGATCCACCAGGTGGCGTAAGTTGAGAACTTGTAGCCACGGCGGTATTCAAACTTGTCTACCGCTTTCATCAAGCCGATGTTGCCTTCCTGGATCAGATCCAGGAACTGCAGGCCACGGTTGGTGTATTTCTTGGCGATCGAGATAACCAGACGCAAGTTGGCTTCAACCATCTCTTTCTTCGCGCGGCGGGCTTTCGCTTCACCGATCGACATACGACGGTTGATGTCTTTCACCTGCTCGATGGTCAGGCCGGTTTCTTCTTCGATCTGACGCAGTTTTTGCAGGCTGCGCTGAACATCTTCATTAACGTCTTTCAGCTTCTCTGACCATGGTTTACCCATTGCCAGTGCCGCTGCGAACCAGGTATCGCTGGTTTCGTTGCCGGCGAACAGGGTGACGAAGTTTTTCTTCGGCATTTTGCACTGCTCAACGCACAGCTTCATGATGATACGTTCTTGCGTACGAACGCGATCCATCATGGTACGCATGCTGTTGACCAGGAAGTCGAACTGTTTTGGCACCAGGCGGAACTGCTTGAACACTTCAGACAGCTTCAGGATCTCTTCTGCTGCGCTGGCGTGGCTGCGGCCGTTCTTTTTGATAACCAGACGAGTGGCTTCGTACTGATCGCGCAGATCGGTAAACTTCTGGCGCGCCAGTTCAGGGTCGATGCTGTTGTCGTCTTCAGCTTCGTCTTCTTCGTCTTCGTCTTTTTCGTCGTCGTCCTGCTCTTCGGTGGTTAATTCAGAACCGATGTGCGTTGCGGTAGGGGCGATGTCCTCTTCCGCGTTAGGATCGACGAAGCCGGTGATCAGATCGGACAGGCGTGCTTCGCCAGCCTCGACGCGATCGTACTGCTCCAGCAGATAGGTGATGGCTTCAGGGTACTCAGCAACCGAGCACTGCACCTGGTTGATGCCGTCTTCGATACGCTTGGCGATGTCGATTTCGCCTTCACGTGTCAGCAACTCAACGGTACCCATTTCACGCATGTACATGCGCACTGGGTCAGTGGTACGCCCGATTTCAGATTCTACGCTGGACAGCACCTGAGCGGCAGCTTCTTCCGCATCTTCGTCTGTGCTGTTGGTGTTTTCAGCCAGCAGCAGGTCATCGGCGTCCGGTGCTTCTTCCATCACCTGGATGCCCATGTCGTTAATCATCTGGATGATGTCTTCGATCTGATCGGAGTCGACGATATCTTCCGGCAGATGGTCATTGACCTCAGCATAGGTCAGATAGCCTTGCTCCTTACCACGTTGGACAAGAAGTTTAAGCTGTGACTGCGGGTTTTGCTCCATAAGACGGTATCCACACTTCAGAGTATTTGGGTTGGTGTCGGTCGGCGAAACCGCCAACAATAGCATTTGGGGCGTTTTTGTTGTTGCCGCGGCCCACTGTGGCGGCATATTGCAGGGCTCTGCCCTCGCATTTATCGGCACTTAAGCCGTTTGGTATTTAGTCTTTCTTCGCCAATGCCAGCTGTAATGACCAGAGTTCCTTGCGTTCGTCTGCATTCAGGCCATGCGTTCTGTCACGTGCGATCAAATCTTCCTGACGTTTTTCCAGCACCGAGTCATAGAGATTCGTCAGAGTATCTAAAAAGTGTTGCTCAACTTGTTCCTCAACGATCATATGGTTCCATGTCGCCAAGGTTTCAAGCTGCTGGCTCAATTTGTTATCTCGGTACAACTCCAGCAACTGGCCGGTAGTCAGGCCCGGCTGGGCTAAACAGGTCTGCACCAGTTCAACAAATAGCGGTAAACCCGCCTGTTTAGTCTGCTCGAGCCCTTCCAGGGAAGGGATAAGTGTAGCCAAACGCGGATTTTGCACCAGTAATCCTATCAGTATACGCATGGTTGTGCGTTTTAGCTGGGGCGCCTGATAAGTATTCGCATTTTCCGCCTGTTTGGGCATCAGCTTGTCGAGCTGGCTATCGTCCAGCAGGCCCAGTTTGCTGCCTAGCTGTTGGCGCAGGTAGAGACGCAGTGTCTCGCCTGGCACCTGAGTGATCAGCGGTAGCGCCAAGGTACTCAGTTTGGCACGGCCATCCGGGCTGCTCAGGTCGACCTGCGGCATCAACGTTTCAAACAGGAAAGTGGAAAGCGGCTGCGCCAGCTCCATTCGCTGTTCGAAGGCGTCTTTGCCTTCTTTACGGACCAGGGTGTCCGGGTCTTCGCCGTCTGGCAAAAACATAAACCGTAACTGACGCCCGTCGTTCAGATAGGGCAGTGCGGTTTCCAACGCACGCCAGGCGGCTTCACGGCCAGCCCTGTCGCCGTCGTAACAGCAGACAACGTTATCGGTAGCGCGGAACAGCAGCTGAATATGTTCAGCCGTTGTCGAGGTTCCGAGTGAGGCAACGGCATAATCAATGCCATATTGCGCTAACGCCACCACGTCCATATAGCCTTCGACCACCAGCAAACGTTGCGGGTTGGCATGGCTCTGCTGTGCTTCATACAGGCCGTACAACTGACGGCCCTTGTGGAATACTTCGGTTTCCGGCGAGTTCAGGTACTTGGGCATACCGTCGCCCAGTACGCGCCCGCCAAAAGCGATTACCCGCCCGCGTTTGTCGCGGATGGGGAACATCACCCGTTCGCGGAAGCGATCGTAAGTGCGCCCTTGATCGTTAGTCACCAACATTCCGGCATCGTTCAGTGCTGCCCGGCTGTCGGTATCACGCCCGAAACGCTTTAACGCATTATCCCAACCGGCAGGTGCAAAGCCGATGGCAAAATGGCGGATAACGTCGTCACTCAATCCGCGCTGTTGCAGGTAGTTTCGCGCCTGCGTCCCGTTGGATTGATGCAGTGACTGTTGATAGAACGCGCTGAGCTGTTCCATCAGTTGATATAGGCTTTGACGCTGATGGCGTTCGATTGGCGTCGGTCCGGTGCCTGCCTCGTAAGGCACTTCCAGCCCGTGCATGGTGGCCAGTTCCTCGATGGTTTCGACAAACTCGAGTCTGTCGTAATTCATCAGGAAGTCGACGGCGTTACCGTGCGCTCCACAACCAAAACAGTGATAAAACTGTTTGTCGCCATTAACGGTGAATGAAGGCGTTTTTTCGTGGTGGAACGGACAGCACGCGTGATAGTTCTTGCCCTGCTTTTTAAGCTTTACCCGGGCGTCGATCAGATCGACGATGTCGGTACGAGCCAGCAAGTCATTGATAAATACACGCGGAATTCGTCCAGCCATAAGCCCCTGTTACGATTGCCTATAAACGAGAACAAGCCGCGCATTCCTTTCGGAAAGCACGGCCTTCGTATGCAACTACTCGGTCTGCGTGTTCTTGAAAAAGAAAAAAATCACGCGGTGGGGTTACCCCCGAAGGATTAATACAGACGAGTGCGGCGTGCGTTTTCGCGAGCCAGTTTCTTCGCGTGGCGTTTTACTGCAGAAGCTTTAGCGCGTTTACGTTCGGTAGTCGGTTTTTCATAGAACTCACGACGACGAACTTCAGCTAAAACACCTGCTTTTTCGCAGGAACGCTTGAAACGACGCAGTGCAACGTCAAATGGCTCGTTTTCACGTACTTTAATTACCGGCATGTGCCTCTCACCTCAATAGAATTCGGTTTGCTGCTGGCCAAGCGCCAGCCTTTTCAAAATGGTGCGGAATTTTACTTCAATGGATGCTGCTTTGTAAAGCACCATAGCAAATTGAAACACGCCGCGTTCCGGCAAACTCGCGCAATTATGCATCGGCCGCCGATTATAGACTAATCAGAAAAAATTGCTCGTTTTTAATCACCCGGCGGGCAACCTTGTGAATCATCGACATAGCGCGCCATCGCGCCCAGGGTGCAGCAGGCTGGCGGTAAATGGCGTTGATTGTGATAAACTGGCGGCCGCACGTGAATGATGGGAAATGTAATGCGCGTATTGGGTATAGAAACGTCCTGCGATGAAACCGGTATTGCAGTGTATGACGATCAAGCCGGTTTGTTAGCCAACCAACTCTACAGCCAGGTGAAACTGCATGCCGATTACGGCGGCGTGGTGCCGGAGCTGGCTTCTCGCGATCACGTGCGCAAGACCGTGCCGCTGATCCAGGCTGCACTGAAAGAGGCGAACCTGAAGCCTGGCGATATCGATGGCGTGGCGTACACCGCCGGGCCGGGTCTGGTGGGGGCCTTGTTGGTCGGGGCAACCATTGGCCGCGCGTTGGCGTTTGCCTGGGGTGTGCCTGCGGTGCCGGTACATCATATGGAAGGCCACTTGCTGGCACCGATGCTGGAAGATAATCCGCCCGTATTTCCGTTTGTGGCGCTGCTGGTGTCTGGTGGCCATACCCAACTGATCAGCGTGACCGGGATCGGTGAATATACCTTGCTGGGGGAGTCGGTCGACGACGCCGCTGGCGAAGCGTTCGACAAAACCGCCAAGCTGTTAGGGCTGGATTATCCCGGCGGGCCGATGCTGTCGAAAATGGCGCAGCAGGGCACGGAAGGGCGTTTTACCTTCCCACGCCCAATGACGGACCGCCCAGGGCTGGATTTCAGTTTCTCCGGCCTGAAGACCTTTGCGGCCAATACTATCCGCTCTAACGGCAACGATGATCAAACCCGTGCCGACATTGCCCGTGCCTTTGAAGATGCGGTGGTGGATACGCTGGCGATCAAATGCAAACGCGCGCTGGAGCAGACTGGATTTAAACGCCTGGTGATGGCCGGTGGCGTCAGCGCCAACCGCACGTTGCGCAGCAAGCTGGCTGAATTGATGAAAAAACGCGGTGGCGAAGTGTTCTATGCCCGCCCGGAATTCTGCACCGACAATGGGGCCATGATCGCTTATGCCGGGATGGTTCGAATGAAAAACGGCGGTAACCCGGAGTTGGGCGTTACCGTACGCCCACGTTGGCCGCTGGCAGAGCTGCCTGCGGTGTAAAAACCTGGCAGGTATGGTGGGAAAAAAGTTCCATAAAAAACGCCAAACCCAATATGAGATTGGGAGGGGGTTATGCCCCTCCCAGAAAGTATTACTGATATTGAATGGAGTAGACTACGTTGCTGACCACTGTACCCGGAGTGGTTGCACCTTCTGCGTAGTAGCGTACTGCGTATGGCAGGTTGGCGCTGCCGCTTGAAATGTCAACGTAAGCGGTATTGGTTACCTGGTTCTGGTTACCGGCCTGGATCACCGAGCGGGAGCTGCTGGAGGCATCAAGCAGTTGCAGGCTGACGTTGGTTGCCCCCCCGGTCAGGTTTTTCAGACGGCCAGTGACCTGGTCAACAGATGCGCCCGCTTCGAAGAAGGCCGAGGCCGTCTGCAAGGTGCCGGAACAGTTGTTCAGTGCCATCACAAAGCCGGTTTCGCCCGCGGTTTTGGTGGCAGCATCCAGCAGGTTGGTGCCGATGGTTGGCAGTACAACGGTGGCGTCCGCAGCCTGACCATCCACAATCACATCACAGGTGTTGGCGGTCAGTTCACCGTTAAAGGTGATGGTACCGGTAGAGGCGGCTTGCGCCATGCCAACAGAACCGAATGCGGCGACCAGAGATGCAATGATGGCTAACTTTTTCATAATACTTCCTATTACCTTAGTTTTGTTAAACCATTCCAATATCTATTGGTATGGCATGGCTTACACCTATAGTGCTATAGGCATGATTAGTTCGTTCTATTATTAATAGAACTGAATTTATGCAATATGTAATGAACCGATTTTTGAGTTATTTACCGTGTAGCCCATGCCATGGATATTGGTAATAAAATCATCGGGAAGGCCAATAAACGACAGTTTCCTTCTTAATTCATTTACCGTTTGCCAGAGTCGTTGGTTAGATGACGACAGGCTGAATTCATCCCACACACTTGTCAAAATGTCATCTTTGTAGATAACCGCACTGGAACGATTGGTCAGTAAACACGTTAACAGTCGTGATTGAGTTTCGCTCAAAAAGACCGTTTTAAAAGACATATTGTGCTCGGAAATCTCGTCGGCGTAATGCACTAATCTGCGAGTTGCAATGTTGAATAGAACATTGTCATTAAGCAGAAAGCCATAAAGGCTATTGTCCATATACACTTGATTCATTATTTCTCTGTTATATTTCAAAATAAACCCCCTCTCATGAGGTCCATGTTATAGATGTGATTTATCTTATAAAAACCTATAAAAATGAGTCAGGCCGATGTCTCTTTGCTATGTATATATGGAATGACATTCTGTAATGGTATCCACTTTCAATTTTGCTCACCCTATCTGATGCCGGAGTTTGCCTGGCGTCATTGACTACATTTACTGGTGTAGAGGGCTTATCATCATTTGCTACAACGTGATGAGTAAAATTAACTGAGTCATCCCGTCCTGCTGCTGAGAAAATAATAACCTCATGACGGGAAAACTCTCAGTGAACTCCTATTAATTGTTATTATCATGGTGAAAAACATTAAATATCAATATATTGCGGTGAAATATTATTGGTGGTGGCGGTCCATCTTTAGTTAGTTAAGTTCATAAATTCACGAATAATAAATTTCTTTAACAGATTGATGTTAAACACTTTACTGATGTTAAGATTCTTTGTTAGGGTATGGTATGTCAGGTATCGATGTGCGTTTTTTTACTGAGGATCATTCCAATTAACTGAAAGTAAAAAAATAAAGCAATCAACGACACAATCTTGTATAGACCAGATCAATACCGGCTCATTCCCTTGTGCGGCAGGGCAAGGGAACGATATTGAATTCCCTGTCATGCAGTTATTGCTGCAAAACCCTGGGATTACTGTTCATCAAGAGAACATTCTTACCAAAATTTAGGAAAAGCACGACCAATACGCCACAATGATCACCCTTTATAAAAACATTTATTACTCAGAAGAGGTATGAGGGATGCAGGGATTATCATACGTGCGGTGGATACTGCTGGCCAGAGCATCGACTTCCTACTGATCGCCAAACGGGACGTTGCAACTGCATTGCGCCACTTTCGCAAGGCTATTCGTCACCATGGCGAACCTGAGGTGGTCACTATCGATAAAAGTGGTGCTAACACAGCCGCTTTATTCATGCTCAACGCCGACAAACCCGATGAGGAAGCTATTACCGTCAGGCAAAATAGTACCTTAACAACCTTGTCGAGCAAGATCACCAAAATATCAAACGTCGGAGTCGACCGATGCTGGGATTCAACTCTTTTCGACGGGCACAGACCTTGCAGACGGGAATTGAACAGATTCAGATGGTACTCAAAGGCAATATCAATATCCGCAAAGTTAGGGGTTATCAGCCGCTGGACAATTTTATCTGTTGGCTGCCTAAATAACCGGCGGCGCAGCTGTTGCTAACTTCTCTACGCTACTGCGACAGAACCGTTCATGGTCAGTCGTTCTTAAAAAGAAACGATCCAATATCCTAACCATCAAGAACCTCAATGGATTGATAACCCCGCATCGGTATTGAAGCAGGGTTAGGTTATTTAAAACGTGTAGCGTAAGCCAAGATTCATTGACCATGAATAATCAAAACCGCTATTCAGCACGGACTCTAGCCCAGGTCAGTTATTCAGTTTATAGCGGTTTACGTTATGATCCCTCACCGAGAAGTACTTCACATGATAAATAGCTGCGATGTTTTCAGTAACCTCATAGGCCAGTCCGACCATAAATTGATATGCCAAGGGGTTATGTCCGTATATGTCACTTTTACTGCCGAAGTCTATTCCGCCAAAAGCAGAAACATAAGGTTTAACCTCCGTTGCACTGGCAGAGCAGGTTGCTAACAGCAAAATAAGTGGTAGGTTTTTTTTAATGTTCATAGGTATAGTCCATTATTTTTAATAGATATTTTTAATTAAATAATATTATCTTAACCAACCTTCTTCTTTGAAGAATTGAGCACCTTCTGCTGTTTCCAGATAAGCAGAAAACTGTGCTGCTCCGGCATCGGCCTTGGGTGAAATAGCCAAGTTGAAGTCACGATAGATCATTCTTTCTGGTTCAATGGTTACCATATCCACTTTATCAGCATTAGCAATTGGCCAGTCACTCCAGGTGATCCAGGCATCGGCCTTCAAGTTTTGGAAAGATTTAAACGCCGCACCACTCCCTTGTTCAAAAGCCACAATATTTGCACGTACCTTTTTAATATCGTCCAGTTTACCCAGACGACCCGCAATATCTTCCCACAGGCCAGTTCCCGATGTGTTGTAGGTTCCTTTGCCTTCAGTAACGACAATTTTCATCGGATGGTTAATGAGATCCGCAAAACTCTTGATGTTTTTAGGGTTGCCTTTGGCAACGGCAATGACTGCCGGATGAATGAACATAGGCATCACATCCTTGCTGGTGACAAAAGGATAGTTCTCAAGATAGGCGGTCATGGATTGCTCTGAAGCACTGAAAATAATGTCGGCACGTTGTTGAGCCTCTTTCGACCATTTTTTTTCAGGCCCGTAAATGACTTCAACGTGTTGCCCGGTCTTTTTTTCAAAGCCAGCTGCAGCTTTTATCAATGCGGTATGAGGTCCGCCAGGCCCATACAAACGCACCACCCCATCTTTAGGGTGATGGACAATGCTGGTGTCGAGAAACTGACCGCTAGCATAGGTGGAGCATGATGCCATAATAGCTGCAGTTGTAATGATTAACTTTCTGATTTTCATGAAAATAGACTCTTATTTATATGGGTGATGCCGATAGTTCAATACAGATACCTTTGAACAATACCGTGCTGTCGTGGCTGTTATTTGCCGTAATAAAAAGTTCACTGCTGTTTTTTACAGAACGCCATTCATTTTGCGTCAGTAATTTAGGCTGAGGCCCTTGTAAGTTAGCAAAGCGTCCTAATAAGGTCAGTTGACCCGTGTCTTTATCTTTTGCCCATAGCATAGCCGTTTCCATATTGGCACCTGACAGATGACGACGGGCATTCCATTTCAAGCGCATGCTTGATTTTCCGGGTTTATCCCCTTTGTAAGCCATCAGCACAAAATAGTCGCTTTTTTCCGGTGATGACATTACTGCAATATAGCTTGGAGTCGCTATTTTTGGCTCAGTCATCAACAACATCGAACTGGAAAACAGGAATAACAATACTGCACAAGCCAGAGAAAATGTTGGCCACTTGTTACTCCACAATCGATTCCCAAAGTGTACTTTTTCCTGCTTACCCAACGTGGCTTCAATATTTCCCCATACCCATGAAGGGGGGGGCTCAGATATCATCGGCTCCAGTCCACTAAGATGTGAATGCCATTGTATAACGAGCTCATACCAGGCTATGTCTTGCGCCATCAGAAACTCCAGGCGCCTTCTGGTCTTTAGTGACAAGGTGCCAAGCAGATACTGACTGACCAGATGTTCCCGTATCGTCGGGTTGCTATAGCGAACGGGAGTCAAGCGTCTATGCATTGCTTCAACTCCTGGAGTCCTCTGCGGATCCATGATTTTATTGTGCCCAGCGGATGCGATAGCCGCTCAACAATTTCCTCATGAGAATAGCCATGAATATAAGCTAACTTTATAGCCTGTCTTTTTTCTTGCGCCAGGGTGGAAAAACAGCGGGTTAGCAGGGCAAGGTCATCGGCAGTATCCGCTTCATTACTCCCCTGAATTTCTGGCAAGATATCCGTTTCTTCAAAGTGCGAGTGAAAACGGCCATGCTGTCGGACATGATCAATAGCCAGATTTCGCATAAGCTGACACATCCATGCCCAGGGATAAGTTGCCGGCCCCTGTTCAGCAATAAACCAGATCTTCAGGAAGCCTTCTTGTAATAATTCCGCCGCAATATTTCGGTCAGCAACAATCTTTATCAACAACCCATATAATTTACGGTTAGTTTGGCGATATAACATTTCAAATGCTTTTCTATCCCGGAGTTTTACCCGGGCAAACAGCACCTGCAGTTCTTCATTTGCTGTGACCACGATGACGATGCCCCTCCAAAGGCTATTTAAAGACGCACCAGATGCCAGACATTCTTCACCATATCACCCGTTATATCTCCTGGTTGGGTATCTTTTACCCACGTATAGAGAGGATTTCCCTGATAAGCCCACTGGTAAGTCCCGTCTTCACGGGGGATGACACTAAACTCACCGCTGACAACCGCTTCTTTTTGCGCTACCAATGGTGGCCAAATCTTTGCACACTCTTCATAACATGCTGACACGCCCTTGCTATCTTTAGAAAAAGTATAGAGTGACATATGGTTTTGATTGGTTAAAATTTTGCCGGAATCGGTGTTGTAGACCTTGACCGGAGCCTGATCTACCCGGGCAAGAGACCAGATATTTTTGACACCCGCCCCGGTAATATCCCCAGGCCGCTGATCCTTATTCCATAGATAAAGCGGGTGGTGGTTTAACGTCCATTGCTGCTTGCCATCTTTACGCGTAATTTTCCCCAAATCGTTAAACTGTGTAGCCTCATCCTTGACCAGGAGTGGAGGCCAGGCTTTGGCACAATCCTCATAGCAGGTAGATTGGTCTGCTTTGTCCTTGTCGAAAATGTAAAGCGTCATGCCCTTGCTGTTGGTATAGACCTGGCCTAATTCGGTCTCTCTTGTTGAGATATCAGAAGCCAGTGCCGAAAAAGCCAAGAGGCTGAAAAGCGCCGGAATAATACGAATTTTCATCATCATTTCCTTGTTGGTGATTTAATGTCACCCATAGAGACGTTCAGACGAGCGATTTGGATGCACTCAAAGGAAAATATTTTTTATGACGCTATGAAATGGCATTGCACCAGAGCATAAAACCATACTGAAATGATGCATCTTGTAAAAATTCGGCAGGGTTCTCCCGGCTACCACCGAATATATGACCTTGTCGGACTCTGTCGCATTAAAGGCCTTTTGGATCAAGAGTATGCACAAGTAACATCAAAAAAATAATGTTACCAGACGACATCTTTATACGATAGAGTCGCTTCTTACAATCGAGAGGGATACTCTCGATCAAGATATTTATAAGCAGGTGTAATGGTTTATGATCGGACGTGCTAGAAGAACTTTTAGCCCTGAATACCATCTTAAAGCAGTACAGCTCGTATTTGACCAAAATTACTCCGTTGCTAATGTTGTCAGGGTTATGAAGGTTGGTATTTCCACGATGGATAAGTGGGTTCGCCAGCTTAAGGACGAACGGGCGTATAAATCGCCTACAGCAACGCCCATGACACCGGAACAACTCGAGATATGTGAGCTTAAAAAATAGATACAACGTATTGAAATGGAATACGATATATTAAAAAAGTTACCGCTCTCTTGATGTCAGACTCCCTGAAAAATTCTCGTTAGTTGAGAAACTCAGGAAGCGGTTTCCTGTTGCCACTTTATGCAACGTGATCTGGGTTTATCTCAGCAGTTATAAGTACTGACGTAAGCCAAAAACACCCGATGCATCACGAGTGGCATTACTAAGTCTTGTTCGGGAAGTTCATCAGGCAACTACTGTGGCGATACCAGATTAAAGAAGTTTGAATCGACGGGGTAACTGCTGGGATAACAGCCCAATGGAACGCTTCTTCCGCAGTCTTAAAACAGAATGGATACCCGATACCGGTTACACTAATTTTTCCGATGCCCAACACAGTTTTACGAATTACATAACGGGTTTTTACAGCCAGCTCGGACCTCATTAGTATAATGGCGGACTGACACCGAATGAATCAGAACAGCTGTTATGGATAAACTCTAAAAACGTGACCAGTTTATGTTAATCACTACAAGATTGGGAGGATGTTAATCCTCCCACCGCCTGTTACTGATATTGAATAGAGTAGACTACGTTGCTGACCACTGTACCCGGAGTGGTTGCACCTTCTGCGTAGTAGCGTACTGCGTATGGCAGGTTGGCGCTGCCGCTTGAAATGTCAACGTAAGCGGTATTGGTTACCTGGTTCTGGTTACCGGCCTGGATCACCGAGCGGGAGCTGCTGGAGGCATCAAGCAGTTGCAGGCTGACGTTGGTTGCCCCCCCGGTCAGGTTTTTCAGACGGCCAGTGACCTGGTCAACAGATGCGCCCGCTTCGAAGAAGGCCGAGGCCGTCTGCAAGGTGCCGGAACAGTTGTTCAGTGCCATCACAAAGCCGGTTTCGCCCGCAGTTTTGGTGGCTGCATCCAGCAGGTTGGTGCCGATGGTTGGCAGTACAACGGTGGCGTCCGCAGCCTGACCATCCACAATCACATCGCAGGTGTTGGCGGTCAGTTCACCGTTAAAGGTGATGGTACCGGTAGAGGCGGCTTGCGCCATGCCAACAGAACCGAATGCGGCGACCAGGGATGCAACAATGGCTAACTTTTTCATAATACTTCCTATTACCTTGTATTGAATAAACGATTCGGATATCCCGTAAAGGGAAGTGTCCTCACTATGTGTGGTGCGAAATAAATAGAGCTTCGCCCGGTTAACAGCGTGGGAAACGTTTGGCGATAACAGAAGCCGTCAATTAACCGATGTGAATAAGTCACCCACCCCGAATAATGAACGACCCTCCTTGTTGAGTTTCTTTAACGATGCCGTTGTCTCTTCACCCGTCACGCATCAGTGATGATGTTTATCGTGCCGTCTTGCTGTTGGGATAAATACTACCCAATAAAACGGAATATTCTCAGTGAAGTAATATCAACTCTTATTATGTTGCTATGTAGCATATAAAAATCAACGTGTTACATTAAAATATTAGGTTTATATTAACTGGTTGTTTAGCGTTTCTAGCTGATTGGTTTTGATTTGAGATGGCAATAACGTGTCAGGTCAAGATTGGATACGTGTCTGTATCCCAAGAAAGGCCGTCGTATTCAAACAACGGCATCCCGTAAAAATTTTCCGCTGAAGGGCCATATCTCAAAAATATTTCTGCCGCCGAGTTTGTGCAATGCATTGCGTCGGTGTGCATAAACGGTTTTGATTGAAATGGACAAGCACTGGCCGATTTTATGCACGTCCATGCCATCGATGGTATGGCGCATGACGGCGTGTTCCTGTCGGGTCAGCGGATCTTTAGCCGCCTTTTGGGCATGACTGTCTTCGCTATCATTGCTGATTATTTTTGCAACGATATCGTCAATGGTTGCAGAGCTGTCCAGAACCACGTACTGATTGAACGACAGCTTGAACTTTTCCTTGCGAGAGGTTGGGATGAAAATGACCTTTCCAGGAAAATTGCCTGTTGATATCTGGAATGAAAGCTCTACACCAACATTAGACGTATAGAAAATAAAAACATCATTTTTTTCAAAATCAGCCATTTCGCTCCTTTCCAACACATTCGGTAATAGTTGATTTATGTCCTTTGGGCTAAAGAGCAGTTTTGCTTTAATGCCCAAAAAGAAAAAATTATTCTCCGTGACAATGTATATCGTCATGATTATTTCCTTTTAAAATTGTCTGTTTATAGGCGAATTTGCCGGCATTGTTGCATTTCCTTCTGGCGAGAGTGGGCCACCTCTATCACTCTCACCATGGAGTGCTGTCATGCAGGTACAGCGCGATGGGGATTGTCCGTTTGCCCGGCAGAGGGCTGGCACACCGAGTTAAATTGCTGTATCTGCGTCTGTGCCTGTTTTTGCCCTTTGGCCACTGGCATCAGGATATAGCTGACGGTGCACTGCATCGCGCTGCCTTCACCCCATTTCACCCGCAGCTGGCCCTTGTCTTCTGCTACACGCGCATACAATTGCCCGCCTTGCCCCACCGAGCCCACGTTGTTGCCTTTGCTGTCCAGGATGTCGGCACCAAACGGCACGGGATCGCCCTGGTAGGTGGCATTGATCAGGAGCGGCGTCCCCCGCTTGGTGTTGTATTTCACCTTCACCACCGCGCCGGAGTACGGCGCCACCTTCTGGCTGGTGTTATCCAGCTCCACATCGGATGCGATGCCCTTCGGGTCGATGCTGATGTCGTTCATCTGGTACGGGTTCAGGTACGGCACTATGGCATAGCCATGCGAGTCAATCTTCACCCCCGGATAGGAAGAGACACTGGCCCCTTCGGCCCCCTTGGCCTCGACCAGGGCAAAGGTGTCCGCGGTATACGGGGTGAAGCTCACTCCACCGGAATGGGCGATCACCGTGCCGTTCATGCCGGCAGAGGCGCTGCGGTAGCCCTTACCGGTGCCGACGGTGCCGCTCAGCGCCGTTGCCGGGCTGCGGTAGTTACCGCTCAACGAGCCGCTGGAGCCCATGCCCTGGTTGGCATTCATGGCCGTTGCGCCGTAGCTGAACTGGTTTTCCGCCCCGGCTGAGCCGGACACCGTGGCCTGCTGGCCATAACGGCCACTGCTGTCATGCGACAGGTCCATACGCAGCTGTGGCGTATGGGTCTGATCGTCCCGGCCCAGCGGCACGCTGAAGCTCAGCAGGTAGTTGGTCTGCGAAGTCCCCAGGCTGGACAAGCTGCGGTTGGCGCTCAGGCCGTAAGACAGGCTCTTGTAACGGTTGTTGTAACCCATCTGGTACTGCTTCTCACTGCCGTCCCGGTTCCAGTAGTTTTGCAACGAGCCGCTGACATACAGTTGGCCCCAGTTGTCCGGCAAGCCTTGTCCAGCCGTCAGTGTCAGGCGGTTCTTGGCTCGCCAGATGGAGTCCGGAGAATGCCCTTGTGCCACCGCATCACGTGTCTGCATCGCCGTCATGAAGTCCATGTAGCCATCGGTCGAAAAGCGGTGGGCCGCCAGCGACAGGTTACTGTTGGTCTCGCTGATCAGTTTGCTGTAGCTGACTTGGTAGCTTTGGCCGCTGAGACTGCTATCAGCCCCGTCGGTGCCGTTTGGCAACTGCGCGTGGGCCTGGGTGACATCAAATGCCACGGCCCCAATCGGGGTGCCGACCGCGGCGCCCAATTGCAGCGCATAATAATCCTGGTTGAGCTGCATGCCGCCGTAGCCGGTGATACGGTTGGTCAGCCCGCGCTGGTAAGTCGCCTGATACAACGCCGGTTTTTCGCGCAGGTTATCGCTGCGTACCTCACCCCCGGTGATGCTATAGCGTGAAGATCCTGGGCGCAGCAACTGGGCGACGGAGGAATAGGGCACGGTGAACGTCTGTTCGGTGCCGTCGGACTCACGCACGGTGACCAGCAGATCGCCGCCGTAGCCGGTCGGGTACAGATCGTTGATCAGGAACTCCCCGGGGGTGACCGTGGTTTCATACAGCACCTGGCTACCCTGGCGCACGGTGACGCGGGCGTTGGTCCGTGCGATCCCACGAATATCCGGCGCGTAACCACGCAGGGACTCTGGCAGCATGCGCTCGTCAGTGGACAGTTGCACACCGGAAAACGGTATCGTATCGAACAGATCCCCGGTGGTGTTCGACTGGCCCACTAAAGCACGGGCTTTGAGAGCCGGGATGTCGCGCTGCAGATAGGTATTGATGCTGCTGTACTGGCTTGGCCCATTATCCATTTGAGTATAAGAGCCGTTGTGCCGCAGATACCAGGCACCCAGATTCAACCCGGTGTTGAGGCCGGCAAACAGCGAGCTGAACGTCTCACCGTGGGATTCGCTGGTGTAGCCATTGACGTTGTAGCCCAGCTGTGCGGAAGCAATACCGCTGTCCCACAGCTCCGGGCTGACGGTGCCGCGTGCGGTGTTCAGCATGTAAACCTGGGGGATGACGATATCCAGACGTTGTTCGTTACTGTCAAAGTTAACCTGGGCTTCCGGCAATTTATGTTGCAGATCCAGACACTGGTCGCCCGCTTTCTGCTGGCTTAAAAAGCCTGCCGGCAGTTTGTCGTAGTTGAAGGCGATATTTTTAATAATATCGGGGGTCAGACAGGGATAAACGGTTTTATCTGCCCGCGTCTTGAATTCGATATCGACGTTGCTAATCGGTTGATCGTTGACATACAGGGTGGTTTTATACACGCCGGGCAGTGCCGAGGAGCCATTGGCAAAACGGCTGAGGTCGACCGATTTCTCATCATCAACATTCAGGAAAGAAGCATCGAATTCCAGATCCTTTGCGATTTCTTGAGGTGCAGCCGTGGCCGTGTCGGCAGCAAAGGAGCCACCCGCAAAAAAGGTCGATAAAATGGCCAGCGTCAGGGGAGAAAGCCGCCCATAAAGGCTACGTTGCAAAGATTTAGGCATAAAGAACTCCTTCAGAGCTGATTTCCTGAATAATGATGAAGACGGTAATTAATGCGATGGGATGTTGTGAGTGCTTATTTCACGATGGCATCAAAGGTCAGTTCGGCACTCTGGTCATTCACATGGGCTCCACAGTGAACCTTGCACCCAACGACGGGTGATTTGGGAGGGGGGATCCCCCTCCCACAGTCCATTACTGGTACTGGATAGAATAAACAACGTTGCTATCAACCAGACCGGCAGTGGTCGGCGCTTCTGCATAGTAGCGAACGATGTAAGACAGGTTGGCGCTGCCACCTGAGACATCCTTGTAACCGGCCGTGGTTTTCTGGATCTGGTTACCCACATTGATCACGGAGGGTGAAGAATTGTTGGCATCCAGCAGTTCCAGGCTGACGTTGGTTGCGCCGGTACCGTTGAGGTTTTTCAGACGGCCAGTGGTCAAATCAACGGAAGAACCTGCTTCGAAGAAAGCCGCAGCGGTTTGCAGTGTGCCGGCACAGTTGTTCAGTGCCATGACAAAGCCGGTATCACCCGCTCGTTTGGTGGCGGCATTCAGTTGATTGGTACCGACGGTTGGCAGCGTTACGGTGGCGTCTGCAGCCTGGCCGTCAACAACGACGTCACAAGTGGTGGCGGTCAGTTCACCGTTAAAGGTGATGGTACCGGTAGAGGCGGCTTGCACCATACCAACAGAACCGAATGCGGCGACCAGGGATGCAACGATGGCTAACTTTTTCATAATACTTCCTATTACCTTATATTGAATAAACGATTTTTAGCTCCCGGCGAGGGGAGTGTCATCACTATATGTGGGCCGATAAAAATAGACCTTAGCCCGGTTAACAGCGTGGGAAACGTTTGGCGATAACAGAGGTCGTCTATTAACAGGTGTAAACAAACTACTCACCTTGAATAATGAACGATAATCCTTACTGAGTACCTTTAACGATGCCTTTGTTTCTTCACCAGTCACGCATCAATTTCTCTGTCTGACGTGCTGCCTTGCTGCTGAGAAAATAGTAATGGCTGGCATGGAAAAATCCGAATAAAGTAATATTAAGTTGTGTTGTTCTGATTTTTTACCTTTGTAAGTCATGGGGTTATGCGATTATCTTATGACGTAAAAATCAGGTCCTTTAACGTTCTAGCAGGATCAGCCATGAATACCTAAGAAAATTTTTTAATGTTATGATTTTTATGAGGATATTTAGAGGGGAAGAAATGCTATGGGGACTACTGACGTCGGTGAACATCGGTACAATGATTTAACTGTTTGTATTTAATACATTGTAAATTTAAGAAAAATTTCACTGGTAAGTAGGGGGGAATGAGAGGAATAGATGCGATCAATAAAATGACAGAGTTATATCGTGGAAAAGGGAAAAGGGTATACATACTACTTTATAGTTGGAAATAATGTCTTTTCTAGCAGGGAGGGCAGATGTTCAAGGAGTTTGGGTGATCTTAAAGCGGTTGCGTCGGGTCTCGGTGACCATCATTAGTGGTTTTTGTAGCACATTTTTGACACCGGCCATTCACTAGATGTATCATAAATCCAGCATTTTCCGAGGTTAATACTAATAATAGTCTTAAAAATTTTTTTCTGTTTGTTATTTTTTTTCATGAGTACCAAGTGGTTGCGATAGAAGATGCTTTTATTCAGGAGAACAAAGTCTTATAAGATACCGTGATTCTGCTATTCTTAATTCGGCTATTGGTACGCACTGAACTGAATACGTCAGCTTAATTTTATCTTCGTTCCTTTCTTGGGGGGGATATGGATATTCTATTGTTGGGCATTTCATCCTTATATGGATTTTTTATCGTTGTGATATTCACTGTTGCCATATGCCTTGGGTTAATAAGGCAGGATAACTTGGAATGTAAGTGGATCATTTTCACCATCAACACCGTATGTACTGTTAGTCTTTTTATAATTTTAGTTTGCTTATGTATAAATTGAATATGTTCGACTTATATACGTAAACCCATTATCTTGGTCACAACAATTAATGCATTGTATTTAAATGGAAAATTTCCATGCCAACCCTATGGAAACGTTCTACACTCTATTGAGATTGAAGTCTTCCTATTTTCTTTGGGATATTAATGGGAAGGCAAACTATCGATTATAAATAATAAACACTACCTGCTTAAGGGACACGAGAGGGCAATGCCAATGTCAAATGTAATCAACAGAACTTTCCTGGCTGCATGTATAACCAGTCTTCAGCTCCTGCCTGCATTTTCCAGTGCTCAATCGTCAATGACTATCTTCGAGGATGTGCGGATCTTTGACGGCACAACCTTAACAACCAAGATGAATGTGGCCGTTGAAGGCAATAAAATTACTCAAATTTCTTCCCAACCGATTAGTTCACCCACTGATGCAGTGCATATCGCTGGCAATGGTCAAACATTGATGCCTGGCCTTATCGACGCTCACTGGCATACCTTTATGGTGCGTCCTACCATGGCCCAGGCATCAATGGCTCCGTTAACTTTTATTACTTTGCTGGCCGGTGCTGAAGCTGAGTCAACACTTATGCGTGGATTTACCAGCGTTCGCGATTTGGGTGGGCCTGCTTTCGGCTTAAAACTCGCTATTGATAATGGTGTCATCAAAGGACCGCGCATCTGGCCATCGGGGGCAATGATTTCACAAACGGGTGGTCATGGTGATTTTCGTCTGCTTTCAGAGATACCGTCTACCCCTGACCAATTGAGCTATCCAGAGCGAGTGGGTATATCAGCGATAGCGGATTCACCCGATGAGGTTCGCAAGCGTGCCAGAGAGCAATTATTGCAAGGAGCCAGCCAGATCAAGCTGACCGGGGGCGGGGGCGTATCTTCTCCCTATGGCCCGATAGATACCGTACAGCTTAGCGTCGATGAAATTCATGCCGCAGTTGAGGCAGCGGCGAATTGGGGGACCTATGTGACAGTCCATGCATATACCCCGGAAGCCATTCGTAATGCCATTCAGGCTGGTGCAAAAGTGATTGAACATGGCCAACTAGCCGATGATGCCACGGCAAAGCTGATGGCAGATACGGGAACATGGTGGAGTCTGCAACCTTTTTTGGCTGATGAAAACGCCAATCAACTGCCCGATGCCGCTGGGCAAGCCAGAGCAGCGCAAGTTTTTGCAGGAACGGATAATGCTTATCGTTTGGCAAAAAAATACGGTGTGAAAGTCGCATTTGGCACGGACGTGTTATTTGATGCCAATTTGGCAGCCCGGCAAGGCTCACAGCTTTCTACCATGACGCGGTGGTACACCCCAGCCGAAGTGCTCAAAATGGCGACGGCTGATAATGCAAAATTGTTGGCGCTATCAGATCGACGCAATCCCTATCCAGGAAAACTGGGCGTTGTCGAAGTCGGGGCCTTAGCCGACTTATTACTGGTCAACGGCGATCCGATCGCTGATATCGGCCTGCTAGCCGATCCTGGCAAAAATCTGACTGTCATTATGAAAGATGGCCAGATAGTAAAAAACCAGCTGGCTGCGAAGTAAGCTCTCTTATAGCGAGGTTTGGCGCCTACTCGAGAAAATACGCCGTAAGAACCTAAAATTATAAAATCTAAAGAGACGTCTCAGAGTCATTTATTATGATTCTGAGACGCTCAGGTGCGATAATTTGGCTTCACCTGCCGCGATAAGTGTCTTGCAGTACAGTTATAAATTATTTTTATTGAATTTAATCAATGTATTGCAAGGTTTTATTATGTGTTGACCTTGCTCTACTCACAAGGGTAAAGGAGGCGGTTTTTTTATCTAATAAATGTGACGTCGTTGTTGATAGCAAGGCTGCAGACGCCACCGTGGTGCTGCCAACCATCGGCACCAACCTGCCATATGCAGTGTGCTACTCAATATCAATGAAAGGCTTTGGGAGGTGAATTGCCTCCTTGTCTGAGCGTTGAAACGTTATCGGGCAATCAACCTTTGTATTACCCGATAACGCCAATGGCACCAGAGTTGGAGGTTGCTCCTTATTGACATTCCGAGTCGAAGACCTGAATGGACATCATAGTGCCGTCTCTTGCCTCAGGCATTAGCATATATCCGATGATGCATTGCATGTTGTTGTTCTCACCCCATTTAACCGTGAGTAGCCCTTTGTCTTCCGCAACACGGGCATAGACTTGCCCGCCCTGACCCACAGAACCTACGTTGTTGCCGTTGCTGTCAAAAACATCGGCCCCAAAGGGAACTGGCCCCTCTTGATAGGTGGCATTAATCAGGATCGGTGTACCCCGTTTGGTAGCGTATTGTAGTTTCACCACTGCACCGGAATAAGGGGCCACTTTCTGGCTGGTATTGTCCAGCTCGATATCGGACGAAGTGCCCGTCGGGTCAATGCTTATGTCGTTCATCTGGTACGGGTTCAGGTAAGGAACCAATGCATAACCGCGAGAGTTGATGTTCACCCCTGGATAAGATGACACGCTAGCCCCTTCAGCACCTTTGGCTTCGACCAGAGCAAAAGTATCCGAGGTGTATGGCGTGAAGGTCACCCCCCCGGCATGGCCGATCATCGTACCAGTTATGCCGGCCGAGCCACTCTGATAACCTCGCCCCGTGCTGTAGGTTCCACTCAATGCTGAGACTGGGCTCCGATAGTTGCCACTTACGGAGCCGCTGGTGCCCATCCCCTGATTGGCATTCATGGCGTTTATCCCATAGCTGAACTGGTTTTCTTCCCCGATGCTACCTGAAACGGTCGCCTGCTGGCCATTGCGGCCACTGCTATCGTGAGACAGGTCCATGCGCAACTGAGGTGTGTGGGTCTGGTCATCCCGTCCCAGAGGCAGGCTGAAACTCAGCAGAAAGTTGGTTTGCATTGTGCCCAGGCTGGAATGGCTTCGGTTGGCGCTGATGCCATAGGAGAGACTTTTGTATCGATTGTTGTACCCCACTTGGTACTGCATATCACTGCCATCCTGGTTCCAGTAGTTTTGCATCGACCCACTGACATACAGCTGTCCCCAGTTATCCGGCAGGCCCTGCCCGGCAGTCAGGGTCAGGCGATCTTTAATACGATATATCGTATCCGGATCGTACCCTTGCTCTACGGCATTTCGTGTCTGCATGGCCGTCAAAAAGTCCATGTAGCCTTGAGAAGAGGAGTGATGCAGCACGACGGAAAGGTTGCTGTTGGTCTCACTAATCAGCTTGCTGTAAGTGAGTTGATATCTTTGCCCGCTCTGGGAGCCGTTTGAACGATGCACTCCATTCATATCGGTACTGTCGTCCAACTGCGTCCGGGCCTGGGTAACGTCAAAGGCCAGAGCCCCTATCGGCAGACCAAAAGCGGCTCCGATCTGAAAGGCGTAATAATCCTGGCTGGCCTGAATGCCGCCATAACCGGTGATGGCGTTGTTGATGCCATATTGATAGGTGCTCTGGAACAGCGCGGGCTTCTCACGCAGGTTTTCCCCACGCAACTCACCGGCAGTGATCGCGTACCGTGACGACCCCGGTCGGAGCAATTGGGCCACCGAGGCATAGGGCACGCTAAAGGTTTGCTCTGTACCATCAGACTCACGTACGGTGACGACAAGATCGCCACCATAGCCGGTTGGGTACAGGTCATTGATCAGGAATTCCCCGGGTGTGACGGTCGTTTCATACAAGACCTGACCATTCTGGGTTACCGTGACTCGCGCGTTGGTTCGTGCAATCCCTCGAATTTCCGGAGCATAACCGCGCTGAGATTCCGGTAACATCCGCTCGTCGGTAGCCAGTTGCACGCCGGTAAAGGGCAAGGTATCAAACAACTGGCCGGTAGTGTTCGACTCACCTAGCAGCATTCGACCCTTCAACTGCGGGATATCACGCTGCAGATAGGAATTGATACTGGTGTATTGGCTTGGTCCGTTGCTCATCTGGTTATAAGAGCCGTTGTGACGCAGATACCAGGCCCCCAGATTCAGCCCGGCGTTTACGCCAGCAAACAGCGAGCTAAAGGTTTCGCCATGTGACTCACTGGTATAGCCATTGACGTTATAGCCAAGCAGGAAGGCGGGTACCCCGCTGTCCCAGAGTTCCGGGCTGACAGTGCCGCGGGCGACATTCAGCATGTAAATCTGGGGAATGACGATATCCAGGCGTTGTTCATTGCTGTCGAAATTGACCTGTGCTTCTGGCAGTTTTTGCTGTAGATCCAGGCACATGCCACTGCCAACTGGTCCGCTCAAAAAGTCTGGCGGCAGCTTCTCGTAGTTGAAAGCGATATTTTTAATGATGTCGCTGGTCAGACAGGGATAGACCGACTTGTCGGCCCGTGGCTTGAATTCAATATCGGTGTTACTGATCAGTTGTTCATTGACGTACAGTGCGATTTTGTAGATGCCCGGCAGAGCAGAGGCGCCCGCGGCAAAGCGGCTGAGGTCGACCGACGTTTCATCATCCACATTCAGAAAGGATGAATCGAACTCGAGATTTTTCTGGGGCGCTTGTGACGCAGAGGGGGCATCTGCCTGAGCTCTGCCCACCAGAGCAATTGAGAGCACCGCTATTCCCACAAGGGCGAAGCGATCCCAGATGATATGCCGCAAAAATTTTGACACCTTGCCCCCTCAGAGCTTGATACCGAAGTCATCACATATGTTTTGAATAGCTAAAGATGGGTTATCTAATGACAGCGTCTATGGGGATTACCGCGCCGTAGTCATTTACAAAGCTGGTGCTGACCTTACTGCCAGCATTACCCGGTAAATTCAGTGCCAGGTTTGAACGCGGTGGTACCATGGCGTTATCGAGTTTCTTGCCGTTGACCGACAGGTTCACGAAAGAAACATAATACGGGGTGGGGTTGTTGGCCTGTACTTTACCACCTTGGGTGCTCCAGGTGACGGCTTTAGCCGCGTCGTTGGCGTTGCCTTCCAGGCCTTTTGGGCGATAGAACAGCTTGATTCGGGTACGAAAAGCCATCTGCAGTTTGTTCTCACCGGTTGTTGCCTGGCTCTTGGCCGGGACTTCCAGCACGTTTAGCCAGAATACCGATTCTTTATCCATCGGCAATGTGCCACCGGCATAGCTGATACGCAATGTCTGGCCTTTACCGGGTTCGACACGGTTCATTGGTGGGGTCAGAACAAACGGCACTTTGATTGCGGCGGGTTTGGCATTGGCATCACCGTTATCGATCCAGCTTTGCAGCAGTACCGGCGAGGGGCCCACATTGCTGATTTTAACGCTGACTTCTTTAGCATCAGAGGGGTAAATAACACGCGTGCCGCTCACGACTACACTAGCCAGCGAGTGGGCACTAAATAAGGCAGCAGCGCTGAGGGTAACCATCTGGCATATATTCTGAGAAAAAAGTTTCATAAAAACTCCTGACTCGTCTGATAAAGGGAGGGGGAAGTATTACCGGTATTAAATAGAATAGACTACATTTCTGACAACGGTGCCCGGAGTGGTTGCTCCTTCAGCATAGTAACGCACCGCATAAGGCAGGTTGGGGCTGCCGCTGGAAATGTCTACGTAAGCAGTGTTGTCACCTGGTTCTGGTTACTGGCCTGAATGACCGTACGAGAAGAAGTTGGACTCATCGAGCAACCGCAGGCCGACTTTGGTTGTACCTCCGATCAGCTCGCTCTGGATAGCTCAATTTGACAGGATGTCTGGTATTTCTGGATGATGATTTTTGATTCAAAATCAGCTAATTAATCTCATGATTCAAAGCTTGATAGTGATCTTCGCAGAGGAGACAACTTCTGAATGCCGCCAGCAGTGATGGTGTAATGGTCAAGTAAAACTGACCGTAGCTGAAGTGTCACCCTAATCATGATCACTAATGGTAAAAGCATCAACAACTACTATCAGTGGCTCGATCTTTGCGACAGTAAAAAAATGAGAAAGCGCTATCACGATAAGCAGTAAGTGATTTAGAAAACTACGTTAAAAATCATGAGTAGATACTGTGGTAGCTGTGAGTAAATAGAGATAAAACACCCAAAAAAATACCCCGAGAAAGTTAGGTGTCTCGGGGTTGGGAGTTTTCAGGGCATGTTCTCTCTTCATTGGTATGTCACCAATGAATTTATATTTAGTAGTTAAAGATAATACTATCTATAAAAAAACAGAATGAAATTCTATTGTTTTTATATGGCATTGATTAATTTGCGTTTCTCAATTTCCAGTGTTTCTATACTTACCGCAGATGATAAACATTTGAACTGTTCTATCTTTTGTTTTACAGACTCGCTGGTTAGTCCACTTGTTGGTAGCACTACGGATAGTAGCTGAAGTGACAGTTCCGAACGTACGACTAAGTGCTCTATCACTTTATCTTGAATGGCAATTCGATTACGGAGGTCATTTATATCTCTTTCAGACATGTTGTTTTCCTTGTCTATGGTTACGAGCTTAGAAGATAGCACTTTTGTGATTAATTGAAAACATACTGCTATTGCACCATTTTATCGAGTGTTTGAGCCCTTTAAAGTCTGCAACTGAATGAAGAATTTTGTATTGTATCAACATTTAAAGTTGCAAGGCTGGTTTTACTAGTGGTGATTATATTTGTTGTATTTCAAGTGGTTATGCGATTCCACTGTCGGTCAGTGTACGTGATATCTTTTCGATGAGAATTTAATCTTCCTATTTTTGCAATGTGAAACTTTGTTTTTACAAACCATATCAATATGTTGTGAAATTATCTTATGTTATAAAACCCGGCCTCGTCATAACATTGAATATCACCGCCTTACCCACATAATAAAAAACAATATGTCATTGATAAATATAGACATTGTTTTTGATAATATCTTTTAATATTAGTTCACTGAGAATATTCTCTCTTTCGGGATAGTATTTATCCCAACAGCAAGACAGGACATGAACAGTACAGGATGTTTATCAGTGCGAATAACTTCTCTCTGATAACCCCATAAGGAAATGACGTGAATGTAGCGTGCTGGGTTTTATTCTAACTCAATGCCTACGTCGACGTCGATGACTGCAGGGAAGTGTCCAACGCTGTTTATCGGGCGATATGAATTTCTGTACTGTACCCGCCCTTGAATATATCCCGCTTGGGGAATTCTGAGCACCTTAACTTATACTGACAGGTAAATGAATATGAAAAAATTAGCAATCGTTGCATCTCTGGTCGCCGCTTTCGGTTCTGTAGGTATGGCTCAGGCAGCCTCTAGCGGTACCATCACCTTTAACGGTGAACTGACCGCCAACACCTGTGACGTCGTTGTGGACGGCCAGACGGCAGATGCTACCGTGGTATTGCCAACCGTGGGTGTCAATCAACTGAATAGCGCCACCAAAACTGCCGGGGACACGGGCTTTGTGATGGCACTGAACAACTGTTCTGGTACCCTGCAGACCGCCTCAGCCTTCTTTGAAGCAGGCGCATCAGTGGATTCCCTGACCGGGCGTCTGAAGAACCTGACGGGCTCGGCAACCAACGTCAGCCTGCAACTGCTCGACGGTTCAAGCGCGTCACAGGCCATCATCCAGGCCGGTAACGCTAACCAGGTGATGAACACCACCTATAAAGATGTGTCTGGCGGCAGCACCACCCTGCCATACACTGTGCGCTACTATGCTGAAGCGCCAACCACCGCCGGTACCGTGGTCAGCAACGTGGTCTACTCCATCCAGTAC
>NZ_JADACK010000008.1:0-47660 GCF_015673035.1 Serratia sp. Res13-Sevr-LER1-36-b
AGCTATCAGCTAAAGAAAATTACCTGACCACAGCACATGACCACAGCCCGGACCAGTTCCCTCTCCCCATGGGAGAGGGGACCGATCGAGCTAACTATCAGCTAAAGAAAATTACCTGACCACAGTACCAAATCAGGTCACTTTTATGTGGGGAACAGAACGATCACGGCACCTCACCACCAAGTCTGGCCCCTTTTACGTAGGGAACAGATCTACCACAGTACATGACCACAGCACCGGACCAGCTCCCTCTCCCTGTGGGAGAGGGTTGGGGTGAGGGGCAATGATTACTGTGCGCTGGCTTCCGGTGCTGCGGTAGCCGCGTCCGCCGGTTTTGGCTCTTCGCTCACCACGGCCGGTGCTGGTGCCATGATGCCGTTATAGGTTTCCTGTAGCTGCTTCATATTCATCTCCGGCTCCCCCTTCGGCTGTAACAGCACCAAGGTGGCATCCTGCGACAGTTGCAGCTTCAGTTCCTGATTCAGCGATTCCAGCGTCAGCGACGACAAGAAGGCCTGACGCAGCTTCTGGTATTGCTCCGGAGCGATATCCACCACGCCACTTTGCTGTGAACGCAGACGCTGGCTCATCAGCACGTCGGTGTCGGTGCGGGCATAGGTGGCAAACAGTTTGCTCAACTGATCGGTTTTCTGTGCCAGCAAGGCATTGAACTCATCCTGAGACAGGCCGTTGTTACGCACATTAGCCAATTCGCGGGCAATAAACGCCAGGCCGCTGTTCAGATTATCATTCGGTGAATTCAGATGGATTGCACACTGGGCGCGTTGATACTGCACCCGGCAGTCAAAGCCCAGCTTGATGTTTTTCTGCTCGCTCTTTTGCAGTACCTGCTGAATATGCCAGAACAGGGCTTCACGGGCCATATCACTACGCCAGTAACGACTCAGGCTTTGCGAATCGCGAATCGGATGCCATGGCGTATCCCACATGATCGACAGCGTATCCTGCTTAACCTGATCGCTGATCAGGCTGACAGGCTGCGGTGGCAGTGGGGTCAGAGTTGGCATGGTTGCCGGCGCTTCGCGCTTGCCTTGGAGAGGCGAGAACGCCTTGTTGATCTGCTCACTCAGGCTACGGCTATCAACTTTACCTACGACATACAACGTCATAACGTCCGGGGTATACCACTGCTGGTAAAATTTCTGCAGTTGCTCGATATTGACCGGCCGTTTGACCGGTTGGCCCGGATCGTGTGCCAGCAACGTTGAGCCTTTCAGGCGATAACGCCACCAGCTGTCTTTAGGATCCGGCGGGAAGATACCGATAGGATCCATATTGGCATTCATCACCGCTTCTACCGTTGGCTCATCAATAGCCAGCTTACCCGTGGTATCCGCCAGCCAGGCCAGCGCCTCTTTCAACAGATCGGGACGGTTATTGGGCAGGCTCAGATTGTAGATGGTGAAATCATAAGAGCTGATGGCTGGCGGCAATGGCCGTTCACTGTCCACGCTCTGTTGCCACAGCGACTGTAGCTGCGGCTGGGTAAAACTCTCGCTGCGCGTAATCGCAATACGCGGCAGCAGATGGGCAAAACCGATCTGCTGGGCAGACTCCACCAGCGATCCGGTATTGACCATCAGCCTTAATTCAACGCGATCGCTCGGGCGCTGTGGTGTATCAAGGATCTGCCAAGAAAAACCGTTACTCAGCTGCCCCTGCTGCCAGGCAGGATCAGGTTGTAGCGCTTCAGCGTGCACGCTGCCGTTGGCCGCAACCAACAGCAGCCCACCCACTAAAAGACGAATTCTGGTGCCCTGCATGTGAACCCCTACTTAATGACTAGCCAATTTTTTATGCAAATACGGATATTCCGTTCATTGGAATATAAGGCATCGTCTCGCCGCGATGTTGACGAGTACGGCCTGAACTGTGCGTGGCACAGCAACGATCACACCCTGAGTTTCACCGTAGGGCGGAAAGCGCAAAGTGTACCATTCTGTTAGACCGCGCGCCTTGGCGGATGTCACTCATCACAGTGAAAAATAATAGCTGTAGGGTGTTATGGAGAAAAAATGAACAAGAAGCAAGGGGAAATGACATCGGCTGCCATGGCAGCCGATGTTGAAGATAGGAATAAACTTAGGCAGAAGGCAGCTTTTTGTTGGTAGCAACCTTATCTGTTCTGTTATTCAACACGTCTTGCAGCTGCTTCTCATCCAGTTGGTTACACCATTTGGCCACCACTACCGTCGCCACACCGTTACCGACCAGGTTGGTCAAGGCGCGGGCTTCAGACATAAAGCGGTCGATACCGAGGATCAGCGCCAGACCGGCCAGCGGTAAATGCCCTACTGCCGAAATTGTCGCTGCCAGTACGATAAAGCCACTGCCTGTAACCCCTGCTGCCCCTTTCGAGGAGAGCAGCAACACCACCAACAAGGTCACCTGATGCATGATGTCCATATGGGTGTTGGTAGCCTGGGCGATAAACACCGCCGCCATCGTCAGATAGATCGAAGTGCCATCAAGGTTGAACGAGTAGCCTGTCGGGATCACCAGGCCTACCACCGATTTCTTGCACCCCAGATTTTCCATTTTATCGAGCATGCGTGGCAGCACCGATTCGGAAGACGAGGTACCCAGTACGATCAGCAGTTCTTCTTTGATATAGCGAATAAATTTGAAGATATTGAAGCCGTTGTAACGGGCAATCGAGCCCAGCACCACCACCACAAACAGCACACAGGTGACATAGAAGCAGACAATCAGCTGGCCCAGTTGCAACAGGGTGCCCACACCGTATTTACCGATAGTGAACGCCATGGCACCAAAGGCCCCCAGCGGCGCCAGGCGCATGATCATATTGATGATGCCGAAAATGACGCGGGAGAAGCTGTCGATAACGTTAAAGATCACCTGGCCTTTCTCACCCAGGCGATGCAGAGCAAAACCGAACAGCACCGCAAACAGAAGCACCTGCAAGATGTTGCCGCTGGCAAAGGCACCTACCACGCTACCCGGGATAATATCCAACAGGAAAGGCACAATGCCCTGCTGCGAAGCCTGCTCGGCATAGACTGCTACCGCTTTGGCATCCAACGTTCCTGCATCAACGTTCATCCCGGCACCGGGTTGCACCACGTTAACGATCACCAGGCCGATCAGCAACGCAATGGTGCTGACGATTTCAAAGTACAGCAGGGCAATCGCCCCGGTACGGCCCACGGCCTTCATGCTCTCCATGCCCGCAATGCCGGTCACCACGGTACAGAAGATCACCGGAGCGATAATCATTTTGATTAATTTAACAAATCCATCGCCCAGGGGTTTCATCTGGGCACCGAGTTCAGGGTAGAAATGGCCAAGCAGGATCCCCAGCGTAATCGCTGTTAACACCTGAAAATAGAGGCTCTTAAATATAGTTGTTTTCATTAGCACATCCTTTGGGGGGAGACAACGCGGCAGGCGGGCAATCACTCGTCCGTCCTGTTTATCGCTTGCGCGGAAAATAACACCCCCATAACAACATGGAAATAACTTGTTGGAGGGATCCAGGCCTATTGGTGTGAATTTAAGAGCTGAAACGCGTCAGTCAGTGTACAAGTTCCAGCGTTACGGACGCTTTTCTTTGCATTAACTCAGAATAGGTAGCAGTAGAAACTAGTTTTTGACTGGGGAAATAAAGCGGCTGCTCCCACCTGAAAAGTACCAGGAGGGAGGATAAAAACTCAGCGTCAGGTCAACCAGGTCACGCTTTGGCAACGGAGGCAAACTGCGCTTCAAACTCCTTGCGGGGCAAGGGCTTGGCAAACAGGAAGCCCTGGCCAGTGCGAATGCCGTGCTGTAACAGCCAGTCTCGCTGCGCCGCGGTTTCCACCCCTTCCGCCATTACCGGCAGATGGAGCACCTCGGAAATCGAGCTGACGATCCGCACCATAGCATCGTCCTCCGGCAGGCCGTCAATAAAGCTTTTGTCGATTTTAATCAGATCAATTGGCAGGGATTTCAGACGATTGAGGTAATTCAGGCTGGCATAGCCCATGCCAAAGTCATCCAAGGCGATCGACACGCCTAAATCATGTAATTCCCGTAGCAGTTCCAGCGCCCCATCAAGGTCGTGGATACGCACCGTCTCGGTGATTTCCAGCAGCAGCTTATGCGGGTCGATCTGGTGCTCGTCCAGCAGCCGTTTCAACTGAGGCACAAAGTCTTTATGCTGCAGTTGGATCGGCGAAATATTTACCGCCAACGGCAACGTGATGCCCTGGGATTGCCACGCGGCCAGAATACGGCATGACTCTTCCAGCACCCAGTTACCCAAGGGCACGATCACGTCCAACTCCTCCGCCAGCGGGATCACATCCGCCGGGAGAATAATCTGCCCGTCGGGCAGTTGCCAACGCAGCAGGGCTTCCGCACCAGTCACCTGATTGGTTTGCATATCCCACTGCGGTTGCAGGAACAACGCAAACTGACGTTGCTCAATGGCCAGCAGGATCTCGCTTTCCTGCGTCAGACGCTTTTGGGTTTTTTCGGTCAGGCAAGGCTCGAAGAACAGGATCTGATTTTTACCCTCACGATGTGCCGACATCATGGCCGAGGTGGCACTGCGCAGCAGTTGCTCCGCGCTTTCCCCAGAATTGGGATAATGGGCAATGCCGATACTGGCGCTTGGCCGCAGCGGCATTTTCTGTTGCAAGTTAAGCGGCGCATTGATGGCTGCCATCACTCTTCTGGCCAACTGCATGGCGTGAATGGGCTGCTCAATATTTTTCGCCAGGATGGCAAACTCGGCATTGCTCAGCTGTGCCAGCACGCAGTCCACACCGATAACCTGACGCAGCTTTTTCGCCAGCGTCAGCAACAGCGCTTCACGCATGGATGGGTTCAGCGCGCCGGAGGCTTCATGCAGGGTTTCGATCCCCACTACCAACAGATTAAAGCGCGGTGGCCGCATACTGGCAGCAATATGCTGTTCAAGCAGCGCGGCAAACAGCACCGGATTGGGTAATTCGGTCATCGAGTTATGGGTACTCAGGCGGCTCATGGCGGTATGCGCCTTGGCCAGCGTTTGCTGGTTGCGGTTGTAATTGCGCACCAGCAAGCCTAATTCATCGTCCTGATGTTGAGCAGGCAACATCAGTTGGTGGTAAGGGAGATCTTCCTGAGGGACATTTTCCAGTTCACGCGCCATGGCTCGCAATGGATAAACCAGCAGCCGGTTCATACACCAGCTAACGGCGATCGACAGGATCAGCGCCAACAGCAGATAGGTCGACAGCATGGTCGATAGCGTGCTGAGGATAAACTGATACATGCGGTACGAATCGGCCTGTAACACCAGATAGGCCAGCGGCTGAGGATTGGCAGGCACCCGCTCAAGCGAATAGAGCGGCACCGAAATCTGTACCGGCAGCTCAAAGATACGCGCCACTAGCGCAGGGACCGGGCGTTCCGGCGGGAAATTGGCATGCAGCGCCTGAAACTCGTTAGGCAGGACAATATCCGCTCGGGTGAGGATCCCCACCGGCTGCAGAGAGTTGAGCACGCGTTTGGTTTCCGGCACATCCATGCGCAGCACGGCTTCTGCCAGAGGCTGACGCACGGCCTGGGCCACATTCTCCAACTGCTGGGCATAGTCATCTCTGCGCTGCTGCACAAAGTGGAATAGCTGGATCACGATGAAGATACAGATCGTCACCAGTGCCACACCAGACACTGCCGCCATCTGCTTAATCGTTAATGAACGCCTGACCCGCAAAAACCTGCACTCCTAGATTAATCAATGACGCCCCTCACCCTAACCCTCTCCCACAGGGAGAAGGGATTGAATGCTCTAAAAACCTAACTCTTGTGCCTGACCGCAGCTCCGTATCAGTTCCTGCAAGGAGGGGCAGGGGTAAGGGGAAATATTGCTTGCTGGATAAGCGGCTTGAGTATACTCGATTGCCTCACGTGTTTACCTTACCAACCGCTTGGTGGCAGCAGGAAAAGCGCGGGTTTCGGTATTATCCTAGCCGGAATAGCCACAGGGTAGCAAAACTACCCTGTGGGCGACACCACGAATCGACCAATTTCACGTTACTTGAAGTCGGCGTACGGCGTCAGTGGCTGCGGTGGCAGATCGAGATCGCCCTGCCAACCGGCGAGCGAGTAACGCAGATAAATCAACGCATGGCTCGGGGTATAGTCTTTAGCCTGTTGAATATCGATGCCGGCCCCCAGCGTCCAATGGGAACTGAGGCGGCGTTCGATCAGGGCTCGCAGCGTATAGCCCACGCCGGAGGAGGAGCCACCGCTTTCCACCGCGTCCCTGTCTGGCAGGGAATCTGGGATCAGCCCTTGCAGGGGATAGCGTTTTTCATCGTTGGTTTTCGAGTGCGAGATCGACACCGAGCCCCCCACTTCCCACGACCAGTTTTCCGTGCGCTGGCGATAGTTCACCGGCACCGCCAGCGAAACATATTGCTGCGGGCTGTAATAACCCCCCTGCCCAAGGGAGTAACCGCTCAAGTCTTTCTGATAGTGCCAGAGCATGGTGCTCAACCCAACGGTGGCGCGGCGGTTATCTTCGTTTATCACCTTATAGTAATAACCGGCCATCAAGCGCTGGCGCTGGTTATCCTCGACATTCTGGCCGGTAAGCTGATGAGCACTGAGATCGGCCCACACGCCGTTGGCTTCACCGCGATCGTAGCTGGCGCTCAGATTGATACCGGTGGCACGCACGCCGCCCCAGGTAGTGCCGGTGTTCGGATCTCGCGTCCCGCCGAAGGCCAACAGCGAGCTGGTAATCGGCCGCCGCGAGGCGCCTAGCGTCCAACCGATATGGTTCCAGTCACCGCTATAGGCCACGCCGCCGACCCAGTCCACCACTTCAAATCCCATCGGGGTAGTGCCGATATCGGTTTGCCAATGGTCGTTAGCCCAACCGGCCGCCACGCTGGTGCCGGTGGTTTTTTGCCGTTCGTCACCGCGGCAACCCTGCGTGTTACAGGTGCCAAAGGTTTCGAAGTACTTGCCGTTATTATCGGTCGAGAAACTGCCCGCGTTCAGTTGGACGGTGTCGGTACGCAGGAACGCCCGGCCGTCATACAGCGGCATATCCACCTGCAACATGGTGTCATGCGCCTGATAATCCGAGATGCCACCGGTGCCGCTCGAACGCCAGTAGTCGTGATCGAGCGTGACCCTGACGTCCTGTTGGCGATAAAGATCGGCGGCATCGGAGCGGATGCCGCGTTTTAGCCAGTCATCCGTCGCGTTATTGCGGGTCAGACGGGTATAACCTTCATTATCCTCGGGCACCGTTGGCGCAATGCCGCTGGCCACCATCGCCTGACGATAATCCTGCTGCGCCGTTTGCGGTTGCAACTGCTTTTGCTCCAGCCTGGCGGCATCACGGTACACCAAGGCTTTGGCCTGCCCCGGCGGCTCCTGTTGGGCAGCCACTTTTAACTGCTTGAAGATATCGGTCGCTTTTTGCGGTTCGCCCACTGCCGTCCAGGCATTGGCAACACGGCGCTGGCCATTGATCGACTCATCCGCTTGCGCTGGTGCCGTTTGCAGCCGTTGGCGGGCCTCGCTCAGCTGACCTTGCGCCACATAGGCTTCAATCTCCCCCAAACGCGCATCCGGATTATTCGGTTCACGCGCACGCACCCGCTGATAATCCGCCAGCGCCTCGTCATACTCTCCCCGCTCCAGCGCCCAATCTGCCAAGGTCAGGTCGATGCGTGTTGCCGGGGGCTGCTGGCGCAGATAGGCGATTGCTGCGGGTTCATCACCGGCAGTTCGGAGCCGTTCGGCATGATCGAGCGTGGCCTGCATCTGCAAGCGCTGGACCATCTCACGCATCCCGTCGTTCCACTGCGCTTTGGGCAATGCATTCAACTGGGCCAACGCCTGGTTGTCACGATCGCTACCAGCCAGGTACAGCGCATAGGCGTAAACCAGCTGCGGATCGCCTGACTTCTTCGCGGCCAGTTGACGCATCAGCACGTCGGCCTGCTGCGGTTGCCCGGCCTGACGCAGCGTTTGCGCATAGTGGTAGGTCAGCCAGACGTCATCAGGATCCTTCTGGTGCGCCTGCCGGTACTTTTCCGCCGCCTCTGGCCACTGTTGGCGCTGGGCCAGTTCGTCGCCCTGCTGTTTGAGCATATCCAGTTGCAACCCGTTGAGAGTGCTGTGCAGCTTGGTCTGCTGCCCACGAGGCAGGCTATTGAGATAGGCCAGCGCCTTTTGTGGCGACTGCCGCTGGTAGATATTCACCAAACCCCGCACCGCGCTACCGCTGCCCGGATCCAGGCGCAGAGCCTGCTGATAGTAGCGCTCGGCAGCAGCATCATCTTTACGGGCTACGGCAACATCGCCCAGGCCGATCAACGCATCGCTGTCGCCGTTATCAATCTGCCGCGCCTGCTGGTATTTTTGCTGAGCCAACGGCAGGTTATTAGCCTTTAACGCTTTGTCGCCCGCCTCGATCGCTAGCCAGTAGCGGGTGGTTTTGATCAGGCTCTGCCATTTGCTGCTGTCGTAGTTATCCTTGTCCGCCTTCTGCGCCTGTTGGAACAGGCTCAAGGCCTGCTGCCGGTTACCGGCGCGGGAATAGGCCAGGCCAAGCGCACCAAGCACTTCGGCATCATTGGGCGCACTCGATAGCGCTTTTTTCAGTTCCGGGATTGCCGCACGGCTGCCGCCTTTATTCACCTGCGCCAGCCCGGTCATGCGCGCGCGATAGGCAGGATCGGCCAACAGGGTCCGCTGGCGGGCCAGTTCCTGCTGTGCGCCAAGCGCCTGCTCACCGCTTTCAAACACGCCGAGGAAACGGTTCAACGCCGCCACGCTCTGCGGGCTGACCGGCAACGCTTTGACCTGTTCCAACCACAAATCCGCCGCAGAACCGCGGCCTGCGGGATCGGCCGCCACTTGCTGTAACAGCTCATAGGCCTGAGCGTCGCGATCCTGGCTGAACAGCATCCGCGCCAGCGCCATGCGCAGCGTGATGTTGCCGGGATATTGCCGATCCAGCGCCTGTAGTTGCTGTGTCGCGGCTAATTCCTGGCCGGGTAGCCTGGCCACCAGACGCCAATACTCCACCGCCAGATCGAGCGTTGGCAGATTGCCGTGGAACAGCTCGTCGTACTGAGCTTTGGCCTCCGGCAAGCGCCCTGCGGCCGCCATCAGGCGAGCCTGTTGCAGCTTCTGGCGGGTTTCCGGCTGGGTCAGCAGCATATTCATTTCTGCCTGGCGGAACACCGGCGATTGCGGTGCCACCCCCTTCAGCTTATCCAGCTGTTGCTGCGCCAAGACCTGATTTCCCTGCCGCAGCGCCAGGCGCATACGCGCCGCTATCACGTCGGGGTTATTCGGATCCATCAGCTCAAGGCGATAAAGCGATTGACGTACCAGCTCATCTTTGTTGCTGGCTTCACCGATGCGCACCTGCTCCAGCAGCCATTGCTCCGGGGCAACGCTCTCGGCACTCTGCGCCTGCGGCAACAGAGCCAGGCTTAAAGGAAACAGGCTTAGCCAGCCTAGTGTGAAGTTGCGCATAGGCTACTCCAGGCAGGTTGAAGTTCACCCTGACGATTGAAACGATAGCGTTGTTGATCCCATCCCTGGCCGAACAGCAGCAAAGAGGCGCTGAAATAGGCCTCATTACCCAAGGGGTTATCCTGAATACGTTGGCGTTGCACCGCCAGGGCATCGGGTTGTGCAGCCAGCAGCGGCAACAGCGCGGCGGAGAAACCTACCGGGCCAGTACCGTTGGTTTTCCCGCTGGCGGTATCGACCTTCTCCGGCACAGCGCCAAGCTGGGCGGTGAGGCGCATCATCGGTTGAAACTGCTTCACCAGCGCCGCTTTATGGGGATCGTCGTCCGCCAACATCCCAACCCAGAGATAGACGCGAATGGCGTCATAGCTGCCGATATTGGGTTTGACGGGATCGGGCTGCCAACCTTTGCCCAATTGCCACTCGGCCCAGTCTGGTGAAAACCCTTGCGGAGCCGTTTCCAGCAGCATCCGCTGGCTGGTTTTCTGCATCGCTCGCCACGGCCCGTTCAATTGGGCAAAGCGGGCCAGCAACTGCGGTGGTAAATAGCTGGGGTTCAAGCGCCAGCGATCCTCGGCCACAAAACCCATCTTGCCCGGCAGCAGCATCAGACCCAAACCGGGGATATTCGCCACCTCTTCACGACCAATCCGTTGCAACAACAGCGTGCCCAATGTTTGATAGCGGCGGCTTTGCCACAGCCGCCCCGCCTCCAGCAGGTTATACGCGATCCATAGATCCGCATCGGCAGCCGAGTTGCTGTCCAGCACCTTCCAGGCCTTGGCATCGTCCTGCCCCCACAGCCAGGCGGGCAGATGTGCGCTCAGGTCGCCAGAGGCGAGATTGTTCTCCGTCCACGCCAACAGCTTATCGAAGGCAGGCCGATCGTTGGCCACCAGCGCGAAGAACATCCCATAGCTCTGGCCTTCGGACGTGGTGATGCGCTTCGGGCTGCTGGGATCGATCACCCGCCCTTCATCGCTGAGATAAAACTGTTGGTACTGCTGCCAGGCTGGCCAATCACAGCTTGCTGCCGTGCTGAACGCACACAGCAGCATCAGGCCAGGCAGCAGGCGGCGCAGACAGATCTCCATCATGGCGATTAATCCCGATCTTCCGGTGACAGACGACGACGGCTAAAGGCCTTCAGACCACGCCGCAGCAACAGGGCCGCCATCACCACCACCAGCGCGGCTATCGCGCCCAGCAACAGCGGATGCGTCGACAACGCATACCAGATACGTTCCCACCATGGCAGATGGCCGACGTAATAAACATCCCCCACGCGCAAGCTATCGACGCCGGACTCACGGATCACGGCCACCGAACCAAACATCGCCGCACGCTTGCCGCTGTCTAGCTGCGCATTATTCAACAGTTCATAACCCCGTGGGCTGTCTGCCAGCAGGGCTACAATGCTGCGCTGATCGTGGAACGGGGATTGCACACCGACAACCGCCGCCATCGCCCCTTCCGAGCTGATGGTGGTTTTGCTGTCTGGCGTAGCGTCATCCTGCTGCACATCCATACTCGGCAGCGGCAGTTGGCGCATCGGCATTTTCACCCAGCTCAGCGTCGCCTCTACCAGCAGGTTGATTTTCTTGTCATCACGCAGCTCCGGCGGAATGGTGCCGATCAGCAGGATATCGGCGTCTTTTTCCTTGGCCTGTGACCAGTCATCGGACAGCGAGAAAGCCAGCGCCGGATAGCCGGTTTGCGCCCCCATGTTACCCATGGCGTTGAGCAAGGCGCTCACCTGGGCGGGCTGCGGCTGTTTGTTCACCAGCACCAGCGTTTGCGACAGATCCGCCAGACGGCTGAAAGGGAAACCGGCATTGGCGAAGGAACGCAGGTCGGGCATGGTGATAAAGTGACGATAGCCGGAGAAATCGATGGTGGAGTTGCCGTCGATCACCGCATGGTTCGGCACCAAGGAATAGGTTTCGCAACGCCCTTCGGCACCGCTGGCCAGCAGCGTGGTGTAATCGAAGTCAAAGCGCAGCTGGTTGGTCGCCCCCAACTTCAGCACCGGAATATTGACCGCCTTGTCGGAATCGAGCAATCCCTGAGCCAGCGGCAAACGCAACAGCTGTGCGCCCTTCTCATGCTCTGGCACCAGGGCATAGGACTGCACAAACTGATTGTTCAGGCTGATGCTCAGGCGAGAACCATCCTCAATACGCGGGGAGGTGTAGCGGTATTTCAGCTGCATATCGATACCGTTGCTGTGGATCAGGAACAGATCCGGCGGCAGGTTCATCGACAGCGAGATAGGCCCAGGTTCGACGCCGTCAGTCTGCAACTGCTGGGCATATTGCTGCAGTTCGCTGAACTTCATTGCCCGATCGGTACGCACCCAGTTTGGTGCATCGTATGGCTGGCGAACGGCCAACTGCTCAACCTTATCCACGCTCACATTCTGGCCACGGAACAGGATATTACCCTGCGCGATGCCCTTCACCGCCGTGATCAGGTCGTTATCATCACGGCCCTGTACTAACAACAGCTTCACATAGGGGTTATCCGGGTGGCTGATCATCTCCACCGTCGGCCCGTTGACCGCCGGATAATCCTTCAGGAAGTCCGGGCGCTGTTTATTGGTGGCAAACACGATGGCGTGCTGGCTTGGCAATCGGTTAAACAGCGTCGGGAAGGACTGACCGCGCCACTGCGCCTGGGTGCCGAACCAGGAGGCCAAGATCCCCGCTGCACGCTGCTGTGCAAGATCGGGTTGGCCGGCAAACACCATCGGCAGCGTTAATGGCCGATCGTCTCGGCTGTCAAAGAAGGGTTCCGGGAAGTGGGAAAGCTCATTTTTCACCGGCAGTGTCTGGTAACGCAGGTTCAGCGAACTGGATTTGCTGACGTCCAGCCACAGCGTGCTGTTGGCCGGGTTCTCACAGATGTTCTGGTAATGACCGACAAACACCAGACGAATGCGATTAAAATCGGTGATATAGCGCGGATCGATCGGCAACTGGACACGATTAGGCTTACCCAACTGTTCCTTGGTAATGGTGGTGACGCCCATCAACTCATCGTTGAGGTAGATCTTGACGTGCGACTCCACCGGGATCAGCGACGGTGAAGGGGTAAACTCCAGGTCCAGCAGCGCCTGCGAAACCACTTCGTCACTGCGCACGCTAAACTCAATCTGGCCTTCTGGGCGGGTGCCACGCAGGATAAAGGTGCCAGGCGGTGGTGCCACCTCGGTAAACGGCAGTTTTACATCCCGCACCGGCGCCTCGGGTGCTTGCGGCACCGCCACTCCCATTGGTACGGTGACCGGAGCTTCGGCCACGGTGCTCACAGGCGGGGTCACGCCAGCCGCTGGAGTGGGGGCCGTTTCCGCCTGAGATAAGCTACTGATGCCTAAGGCCAGTGCGGTAAACCAGTTTATTTTTCTCGTCATCGTATCATCATCTTTTGGGCCAGTTCACAGGGCATGCGAACGGGCGGTTGCGACATACAGCCTATGCCACCGTCTCTGTGGCCGTTGGAGCGCGGCCTCTTCCTACGCCATGCGGAATAAATGACAGGATCCAGGTGGCCAGCGAGGTCAGGCCGACCAGGATCTTGCGCATCGTTGGAGGCGCATAGTCCGCCATGCGCCGGTAGCCGTGAAAACCTAGCATCAGTACGTCCCGCAGGCTGTCCACCGGCCGGTCTTCCGGGAATGCGTCTTGCCACAGTGCCCAGGTATCGGCCCGGGCAAAGGTGCATTGAATAAATTCGATATGTTGGCGGGTCGAGAGTTCGACCAAGCGGACACCCACCGAGCGGCCATGGGATCGCGTCACCACGCAAGGGAAGCTGAACTCCTGCTGGCCACGTTTAAGCAGCAGCGCAATCTGGTCATGCTCTTGCAACTGATCCGGCACGCGCATTTCGATACCCACACCACCGTCGGAGTAATCACGCAACGTACAGGGGAACAGATGTCCGTCAGCCCGGGCTACCGCCGCAGGCATGGCGATCTCCACGCGATGCGACTGCCGTACTTGCCTGGCCTCCACCGCTACGGCCACCGCTCCACCGAGGATGGTCATGTTGTAGATCACCCAAATCAGGCTGATAACCACCGTCATCATCTCGTCCGCCGGGCCGTAGAAAAAGCGCCACACGCCAAAACCCAGGCCTGCCAGATTGAGTGTCACCAACAGCAGGTAAGGCCGGGTGATCACCCAATCAACGTGCTCTTGCGTAACCAACCCACCTTTGGCGGTGACGTTGAACTTGCCTTTATGCGGGTTGAACAAGGCCACGGTCGTTGGCCGGGCGATATACCAGGCCAGCACGGTTTCGTAGATTTCACTCCAGAAGGAGTGGCGGTATTTGCCCTGAATACGTGAGTTGGTCAGGCTGGCGTGGATCATGTGGGGCAGCACATACAGCGCAATTGCCAAGGCTGGCGCGAAGATGATGTAAGCATGCATCAACAAAAACGCCAGCGGCGCGGTCAGGAAGATCAGGCGCGGAATACCGGACAGGAAGTGCAGCATGGCGTTGGCATAGCACAGGCGCTGGGCAAACTTCAGCCCTTTACCCAGTAACGGGTTATCCAACCGGAAGATCTGCACCATGCCACGCGCCCAACGAATACGCTGGCCGATATGGGCAGACAGGCTTTCCGTTGCCAGCCCGGCGGCCTGCGGAATACGGATATAGGCAGAGGTGTGGCCAAGGCGGTGCAGACGCAGCGAGGTATGGGCATCTTCGGTCACCGTTTCCACCGCGATACCGCCGATCTCATCTAATGCCGTACGGCGCAAGATGGCGCAGGAGCCGCAGAAGAAGGTGGCATCCCACATATCATTACCGTCTTGTACCAGCCCGTAGAACAAGGTGCCTTCGTTCGGCGTCTGGCGAAAACGCCCCAGGTTGCGCTCAAACGGATCGGGCGAGAAGAAGTGGTGCGGCGTTTGCAGCATCGCCAGCTTCTTGTCTTTAAAGAACCAGCCCATGGTCAGCTGCAGGAAAGAACGCGTGGGGACGTGATCGCAGTCGAAGATAGCAACAAAATCACCGCTAGCGTGCTTGAGCGCATTGTTGATATTGCCCGCTTTGGCGTGTTCATGGGTCGGCCGGGCGATGTATTTCACCCCGACCTCTGCGGCAAAGGCTTTAAACTCTGGCCGGTTACCGTCGTCGAGAATATAGATATTGATTTTATCTTTCGGCCAATCGATGCCCAGCGCCGCATAGATGGTGGGCTTCACCACGCCCAGATCTTCGTTGTAGGTCGGCACCAGCAGATCGACGGTCGGCCAGGTGCTGCTGTCGGCAGGCATCGGCACCGGCTGGCGATTCAACGGCCACACGGTTTGGAAGTAGCCCAGCACCAGCACTACCCAGGCATAGGTTTCCGCCGCCAGCAACAGCAGGCCGCAGGTCAGGCTGAGCGGATCGTCCCAGTTCAGCGTTGAGGTATAGCGCCACCATAGATAACGGCAGGAAACGGTCAGCGACAGCACAATCAGCATCAGGCTGGGTAACCGGCCCGGGATACGCCGCACCACCATGGCAATACACCACAGCAGCAGCACAAAAATAAACTGGGCGGGCAGTTCAAAGGGCTGGGAAATACACAGCAGAGCCAGCAGCCCAGCCAATAGGCCAGCAATGATAAACAGCACCTGCCGTACCCGGTGATTCATCCGGTTGAGGCGCTGTACCGTACGCTCCTCCATACCGGCACCCTGCAAGCGCTGTGGCAAGCTTTGCAACCAGTTGGCGTAACGCAGTTGCAAACGGTGCCAACCGGCAAAGTAATGGCGCCCCATCGGGGCCGGGCCACTGTGGGTCACCAGCAACCAAAAACCCTGCAACAAATAACGCAACGCGTCTGCCGGGCGTGGGCGATGGGGGGAAATATGGGGGAACCAATAGCTTTGGCCTGCCTGCACCTTTTGCCAGCCAGGGGACTCAAACCGCAGCAACAGCCAGCCAATGGCCACCATCAGGGTCGTGAGACCAGCGGTAAATGCCGGGGCCCCCGCGTGCCGATAAGCGCGGTAGCGTTGTTGCACCGCCCGGTGAACAGGAGGCACCAGCAGCAGGCTCAATACCCTGCTCATACCTCGGCGTCCTGCAGGTTGAGCAGACACCAGTTGGCCAGCGTCAGCACTTCGTCGGCCGCCAGGCTTTCCGGCCGATACTCTCCCAGCGGCTGCTTGACCGCCATCGCTTCCGCCAGCGCTTCATCACGATGGACCACCAGTGGCAACAGACCTGCTAGCGTTTGTAGCCACAGCTGATGCAGATCTTGCTGCAACGGGCTGGCCGAGGAATAGTGATTAATCAGCAAGTGGCACCCCGTAGGCAATGGCTGCTGATGCAGGCGCGCATGGCAGTTGGCATCGGGCCCGAGCAACAGGAAAACCTGGTCGGCCAGCGCCAGTTGCTGTTCAATCTCGGGACCGTCACCCGCCGGGATATCCAGCAGGATCCAGCGATACTGCCCTGAAGCACGTAACTGAGCCAGAAAATCATGCCAACGTTGTGGGGTATCACTTTGTTGCTGCCGTACTTTTTCCCGTTCGGCGGCGCTTAACCGGCCAAACGGCAGAAAATCGAGCTTTTTGCCGTAACGCATTGCCCCATGCGACCAACCGGTGCCATCCAGCTCTGCACGAGCCCAGCCCCGGTTCAGTTCGAAGGGCATATTAAAGTGTAATCGCAGCAGGTTGTCCGGTGACAGGTCAATTGCCAGTACCGACTCGCCCAGTTGCTGTAACGCCCAGGCTAACGCCGCAGTGATTGACGTGGTGCCAATACCGCCCCGAATCCCTTGCAGTGCAATGACCGGCATGGATCAAGCACTCCCCGTCTTGTTGGCTAGTTCCGCCAGCAGCGGCCAGCGGACCATCATTTGTGCTAGCCGTTCCTGGCGTGAAATATCGATGTAGTTTAACTTAGGCAACGAAAAAGCGCGGCTCAAAGCCTGCAAATCGTCCTGAGGTTCTACTGGGGCTTTCTCCCGAAGCCCTCTTAACGCATCATTATTCATCTTGCCGCCTCATAAAATAGGCTAATGTTAAATGACTATAGCAACGTTCGGAAAAAATTGGGCCAATAAGATGAATCTTAACGGATAATATCCCTCTTATGGTTAGATTTGCTATGCTAACTCAGACATTACGCTTTTAATGTGACCAGCTCGGGTTTGGTCTACGCCACTTTCAACGAAAGTAGAATAAATCTATGGCGCACTCTTTTTCATTAGGTATCCGACGGATTTGGCAAGAATTGTCGGCTATGCAATCCCCAGGCTTTTACTGGGTGAATATCGATCGCCAGAGCGATGCCAACCTGTTTTGCCGGCAGATCATCGCCGCCCAGGCAGAAGATGCCCAGTTGGCAGTGATTTGTAGCGGCAATCAGGCAGACACCTTATTGGCAACGCCTCTTTCCCCTGCGATTAAAAAACTCCCTTTATATAGCCTGCCAGAAAAAAAAGCGGCGCTGCTGCATTTGGCCGACGATCTGATGCGTGAGCTAAAACCCAGCAACCGCTTACTGATCCTGTTGGCCCACGCCAGCCTGTGGCAAACCTTTACCAGCGATGAATTGCGCAAATGGGCCGCTCAACTCGGCCAATGGTTACACCAGCAGCAGTGCACGCTGGTTGTACTCAGCCACGGCAGTGGCGTGAGTAAACTCAAAGGCCAGCTAGCCGCCGAGCACCGTATTCTCAACGGCCTGGCCAGCCTGCAGGGGCTGCAAGGCAGTGCCCAGTATCTGGTGCACTGGTGGAGCACGGCAAACGGCATCAATGCCAATCAGTTGTTCACCCTGACCGAAGGCCCGGAAGGCTGGCAAGGGGCAGACGATAGTAACCAACCCTCCCCTACCCCGGAACGCAACGACGAGAGCCTGTGCCTGGCGGAACAACGCATTCTCGAGGGCGCCCCGCCGCTATCGGCCAGTTGGCAACTGTTTGAGAACAATACCAAATTGATGCAGCGTGGCATGCTGACCATCGCCGCCACGCTGATCTTCGCCCTGTATCAAAGTGACGAAATTGACGAGTTGGCCCATCAGATCCATAGCCTGCGCCGCAGCAGGGGCGACGGGCTGAAGATTGTGGTACGTGAGATGAGCGCCAGCCTGCGCTACAGCGACGAACGCCTGCTGCTGGCCTGCGGTGCCAATCTGATCGTGCCCCACGTGGCACCGCTTTCCAATTTTTTGACCATGCTGGAAGGTATCCAGGGCCAGAGGCTGTCGCGCCATGTCCCGGCGGATATCGATAACCTGCTCGCCGGGCTGCGGCCACTGCAACTGAAAGGCTACCTGCCGCTGGAGGAATTCAACCGGGCGGTGACTTCGCTGATGGAAAATACCCTGTTGCCGGAAGATGGCAAAGGGGTGATGGTCGCCCTGCGCCCAGCACCGGGGTTGAGCGCCCGTCAGTCGATGACGCTGTGCCATTTGCGGCGTTTTGGCGACATCATGACCGTGGCACAGAATCGGCTGTTCCTGTTCCTTTCCACCTGCCGGATTAACGATCTGGATACCGCACTGAAATTCGTCTTCCGCCTGCCCGTTAGCGAGGCGTTCAGTAATCGGGTAGTGTGGCATCAGGATGTGGATATTATCGATAAAATCAGGCTGTTGCGGCAGCATATCGAGTTTTCGCTCCCCGCCAGCAAGCTGCAATCGGCCGCTGCCACAACAACCCACGCCGTAGAAACGGAACACCAGACCGAACGCCGGGAACCCATTCCCTTCACCCTGATGAGCCTCGGGCAGGAGGAACAGCCATGAACGCACTTGACGATATCGTGCAACTGGTGATCCTGTGCGCAATAGTGTTTATCCCTACGGGATACCTGCTGCATCGCCGTTTCCCCAACTGGCACCGATCTTGGCAGAATTTGTTGTTATCACCGCGCTATTTAAAGTCGGCAGGGCTATGGGTGCGCACAGGTTCCACCTCTCAAATCAAGCGTAAAAAATAACCATGAGTGACGATAAAATAACGCAACCTGACAATACCTTATGGCGATACTGGCGCGGCCTTGGCGGCTGGAACTTCTATTTCCTGGCCAAGTTCGGCCTGCTGTGGTTCGGCTATCTGAATTTCCATGCGCTGCCCAACCTGGTGTTTATGGCCTTTTTACTGATGCCGATCCCGTCGCCGCGCTTGCACCGCTGGCGTCACCTGATCGCCATTCCTATCGGTATCGGTTTGTTCTACCACGACACCTGGCTGCCGGGGATTAACAGCATCCTTAGCCAGGGCTCGCAGCTCACCGGTTTCAGCGCCGATTACCTGCTGGAACTGACCAACCGCTTTATCAACTGGCAGATGATTGGCGCCGCCTTCGTGCTGCTGATTGCCTACCTGTTCCTGGCCCAATGGATACGCATCACGGTGTTTACCGTGGCGGCATTGGTGTGGTTGAACGTGGTCAATATTGCTGGCCCGGCGATCTCCTTGCTGCCTACCACCAACACTGCAACGGTGACGGATACCCCGTCTACACCGGCCACGGCGACGACACCAGGCGGCAATCTGCCTGCGGCCAATGGCCCACCGACCAATGCCAACCTCACGGCCTACCTGGAGCAGTTCTACCAGCAGGAAAAAGCCCGAGCGACCACCTTCCCGGCCGCCTTACCTGCCGATGCCCAGCCGTTTGACGTGCTGATCATCAACATCTGCTCGTTAGCCTGGGCCGATCTGGACGCCGTCAATCTGCGCAACCACCCGCTGTGGGCCAAGATGGACATTATGTTCACCAACTTTAACTCGGCCACTGCGTACAGCGGCCCAGCGGCCATCCGCCTGTTACGCGCCAGCTGCGGCCAGCCTTCACATCACGATCTGTATCAGCCTGCCAATCAGCAGTGCTATCTGTTTGATAACCTGGCCAAGCTGGGCTTTAAACAACAGTTGATGCTCGATCACTCCGGCGTGTTCGGTAACTTCCTGAAAGAAGTACGTGAGCAAGGTGATATACAGGCTCCACTGATGTCGCAGGCCGGGATCGGCAATGAACTGGCTTCATTCGACGGTGAACCGATCTATAACGATCTGCAACTGCTCAACCGCTGGCTCGATCAGCAGAAAAAGGGCGGCGATGCCCGCACCGCCACCTTCTTCAACCTGATCCCGCTGCATGACGGCAACCGCTTTGTCGGGGGTAAACAGACCGCCGATTATCAGCCCCGAGCGCAGCAACTCTTCGATCAGTTGAATACCTTCCTCGATGAGCTACAGAAATCCGGGCGCAAGGTGATGGTGGTGATCGTGCCGGAGCACGGTGCGGCGCTGGCGGGCGACAAAATGCAGATGTCCGGCCTGCGGGATATCCCAAGCCTGAACATTACCCATACGCCGGTTGGTATAAAACTGGTTGGTATGCAGGCCCCGCATCAGGGCAGCCCGGTGGAGATTAAAACGCCGAGCAGCTATCTGGCGCTGTCCGAACTGGTCTCGCGGTTGGTGGACGGCAAGGTGTTTACTGCGCCAAGCGTCGACTGGCAAGTGCTGACGCAGAACCTGCCGCAAACGGCGGTGATCTCTGAGAATGACAATGCCATCGTGATGCAGTATCAGGGCAAGGCGTATATTCGCCTTAATGGCGGGGATTGGGTGCCTTATCCCCAGTAAGCGGTGAGGGGCGTTTTGCGGCTAGTAAGTTTCTGAACCGCACTTATAAAAAAACGCCGGTATCGCTACCGGCGTCTGATTGAAGATAGAGTGGCAATGTCGCGGAGGTAACCGGGCGCAGCATGCAGAGTATCTACGTTGCGAGCCCGGTGAAGAAATATCAAGACCCTGCGGCTTCATCCTGGTCAACGGCAAAGCAGGCCACCATCTGATCGCCATACTGCTTGAGCTGCGGTTGCAGCTGGGTGCAGGTGCCAAAGGCACGGCGGCAACGGGCGTTGAACGCACAGCCCGGCGGTGGGTTCATTGGGCTTGGCAGTTCACCGGTCAACTTGATGCGCTCCCGGCGCATATCCGGGTTCAGGCGCGGCGTAGCGGAAAGCAGTGCCTGAGTGTACGGATGGCGCGGGTTATTGAAGATGGCGTCTTTACTGCCCTTCTCCACGCAGCGGCCGAGGTACATCACCATCACTTCATCAGCGATGTGCTCCACCACCGACAGATCGTGGGAGATGAACACGTAAGACAGCCCCAGATCCTGTTGCAGATCCATCATCAGGTTCAGCACCTGCGCACGCACGGACACGTCCAGCGCAGAGACAGGCTCATCGGCAATCACCACGTCCGGGTTGAGCATCAGCCCACGCGCAATGGCGATACGCTGCCGCTGGCCGCCGGAGAACATATGCGGGTAACGGTCGTAATGCTCGGTTTTCAGGCCGACCTTCGCCATCATTTCCAGCGCTTTCTCACGCCGTTCGGCGCTGCTCAACGAGGTATTGATCAGCAGCGGCTCCTCAAGGATCTGCCCCACCTTCTTACGGGGGTTAAGCGATCCGTAAGGATTCTGGAACACGATCTGGATCTTCTGGCGGCGCAGCTTCTCTGCCGTCACGTCTGGCTTAAGCAGATCTTGCCCCTGATAGTACAGCTCACCACCGGTAGGGATTTCGATCATGGTCAGCAAGCGGCCCAGCGTGGACTTACCACAGCCAGACTCCCCAACCACCGCCAGGGTTTTACCGCGCTCAAGGGTAAAGGAAACCCCGTCCAGTGCTTTTACCAGCCGTTCCGGGGCAAACAGCCCCTTCTTGACCGGGTAGTGTTTTTTCAGGTCAATGGCCTGCAATAAAGGGTGGTTCTGGCTCATACGGTCGGCCTCCCCGCATCATCCAGCGGTGTGTGACATTTAACCTGACGGCCGGGAATGCTGCGCAGTTCCGGCTCTTCTTCGCGACAGTGTTGGGTTGCATACGGGCAACGCGGGTTCAGCAAGCAGCCTTGTGGCCGATCGTACTTGCCCGGCACCACGCCAGGCAGCGAGGCCAAACGCGCCTTGTCGGTAGCAAACTCTGGCAATGCGCGCAGCAGCGCCTGGGTGTACGGGTGGCGCGGCGAACGGAAAATTTCTACCGCCTTGCCGGATTCCACTACCTGCCCGGCATACATCACGATGATGTGGTGTGCCGCTTCCGCCACCAGCGCCAAATCGTGGGTGATCAGCAGCAGCGCCATATTTTCGCGCTGTTGCAGCTCGAGCAGCAGCTCAATGATCTGGGCCTGGATGGTCACGTCGAGCGCGGTCGTCGGTTCATCCGCAATCAGCAGCTTGGGCCGGCAGGCGATCGCCATGGCGATCATCACACGCTGGCTCATCCCGCCGGAAAGCTGATGAGGGTAAACGTCCAGCCGCGAGGCCGGATCGGGAATGCCTACCTGATTGAGCAGATCGATAGCGCGTTGGCGACGGGTGCGGCGGTTACCGCCCTGATGCACCTTCAACGCTTCCATAATCTGGAAACCGACGGTATAGCATGGGTTCAGGCTGGTCATTGGATCCTGGAAAATCATCGCGACTTCGGAGCCCACCAGCTGGCGGCGCTCTTTTTCCGAGATTTTCCGCAGGTCCTGGCCGTTGAACTCCAGCTTGTCAGCCATCACCTTGCCAGGGAAATCGATCAACCCCATGATCGCCAGCGAACTGACGGATTTACCGGAGCCGGATTCGCCGACGATGCCAACCACCTGCCCCTGTTCTACGCTGTAGCTGATTCGGTCTACCGCGCGGAACGGCGCACCTTCGTCACCGAAGTGCACCGAAAGCTTGTCTACATTTAATAACGCCATTCTCTCTTCCTCTGTTACTGCTTGAGTTTGGGGTCGAGAGCATCACGCAAGCCGTCCCCCATCAGGTTAAAGGCCAAAACCGTCAGCAGAATTGCCACCCCTGGGAAGGTCACAACCCACCAGGCACTTTGCGCGAACTGCAGTACGTCAGAGAGCATGGTGCCCCACTCCGGCGTTGGCGGTTGCGCACCCATACCCAGGAAGCCGAGAGCGGCCATATCCAGAATGGCGTTCGAGAAACCGAGAGAAGCCTGCACGATCAGCGGTGCCAGGCAGTTTGGCAGGATATTGACGAACATCTGACGCGCAGCTCCAGCCCCCGCCACGCGGGAAGCCGTCACGTAATCGCGGTTCACTTCCACTAGCACCGCAGCACGAGTCAAGCGAACATAGTGCGGCAAAGCAACAAAGGTCAGCGCCAGCGAGGCGTTAACGATCGAGGGCCCAAACACCGCCACCAGCACCAACGCCAACAGCAGGCTTGGCAGTGCCAGCATGATATCGACCACGCGCATGATGATGGCATCGACTACGCCGCCGAAATAACCGGCCAACAGGCCGAATACCACGCCCATCACCAGAGAAAGCACCACCACCAGGCAGCCTACCAACAGCGAGAGCCTGGCACCGTACATCAGGCGCGACAACACATCACGGCCGACATCGTCGGTACCCAGAATAAACTTCCAGCTTCCGCCTGTCTCCCAGACCGGGGGCCTAAGCAGGGCATCACGGAACTGTTCGGCAGGCGCATGTGGAGCCAGGAACCCGGCCCCCACGGCAACCACCAGCATGATAACGATATAAACCAGGCCAACTACGGCCCCTTTGTTGCGCTTGAAATAGTGCCAAAACTCCTGGAACGGGGTCATTGGCTTCGGCGCACCTTTCACTACAGACTCGGTAATTTGAGACATCAGAGCGCCCCTTATTTCTTGTGGCGAATACGCGGGTTGACCACGCCGTAGAGCACGTCTACCAGCAGGTTAACCAGAATAATCATACAGGCGACCAGCAATACGCCGCCCTGAACAACCGGGTAATCACGGCGTTGCAACGCATCCATCAGCCAGCGGCCAAGCCCCGGCCAGGAGAAGATGGTTTCGGTCAGGATCGCCCCGGCCAGCATGGTGCCAACCTGTAGGCCGATCACCGTCACCACCGGCAGCAAGGCGTTACGCAATGCATGCACCACGATCACCCGCATACGGCTCACACCCTTGGCGCGCGCGGTACGGATATAATCTTCACCCAGCACTTCCAGCATGGAGGAGCGGGTCATACGCACGATAACCGCCAGCGGGATGGTGCCCAATACGATGGCGGGCAGGATCATATGCATCACGGCGTCGATGAAATCACCCGGCTCACCCCAGATCAGGGTGTCGATCAGCATAAAGCCGGTTAGCGGCAGGCTGTCATCGAGGAAGACCGTATCGCTTATTCGCCCCGATACGGGCGTGAGGTTGAGCTGTACCGAAACCAGCATGATCAGCATCATGCCCCACCAGAAGATCGGCATTGAATAACCGGTCAGGGAGATACCCACGGCGGTATGATCAAACACCGAACCTCGCCTGACGGCCGCCAGCACCCCCACCGGGATACCGACAATCACCGCGAAGAGCATCGCGCACAGGCCCAGTTCCAGGGTGGCCTTAAAGCGCGGCACAAACTCTTCCCACACGGAGATACGGCTTTTGAGGGACGTCCCCAAATCGCCATGCAGCACGTTGGTGACGTAATGGAAGTATTGTTGATAGAGCGGTTTATCCAGCCCCATCTCTGCCATGAGTTGTGCATGGCGCTCTGCGGAGATCCCGCGTTCCCCGGCCATAATGGTCACCGGATCGCCGGGGATCATATGGACGAATGCAAAAGTCAGCAACGTTATGCCGATAAACGTTGGGATAACTAACCCCAAACGTCGGAGTATGAACTGCAACATATCCCGAACTCTCTGTATAAAGTGCCCGGCAGCTCATCGTCCGCCAGGCTTATTAAAACTCACACGCTTCACGACATTCTTCTGGGGACGGGAATGCAGGGGCGCAACGTATTGCGCCCCTGCAGATTAAGTATCCCAGTCCTTCAACCCGCCTTGGTAGGCTTAGTCCAGAGAAACGTTCTCAAAGTGATGTTTACCAAGCGGGTCAACCACATAGCCCTTCACTTCTTTACGCACTGGCTCGTAAACGGTGGAGTGGGCAACAATCAGCGCCGGAGCCTGATCGTGCATGACTACCTGAGCCTGCTTGTAGAGTGCGACGCGTTTGTCGTGGTCCGCTTCGGCACGGGCCGGTTGGATCAGATCCTCAAACGGCTTGTAGCACCAACGGGAATAGTTGGAACCATCTTTGGCGGCCGCACAGCTGAACAGCGTGGCGAAGAAGTTGTCTGGATCCCCATTGTCACCGGTCCAACCCATCATCACCGTCTGATGCTCACCGTCTTTGGCACGCTTGAGGTACTCGCCCCACTCGTAGGTGACGATCTTGGCATTGACGCCAATCTTCGCCCAGTCGGACTGGATCATCTCAGCCATACGACGTGCGTTCGGGTTATACGGACGTTGTACCGGCATCGCCCACAGATCGATGGAGAAGCCATCTGGCATGCCTGCTTCTTTCAGCAGCTCTTTGGCCTTGACCGGATCGTAAGCGTAGTCTTTGACCTCGTCGTTATAGCCCCACATGGTTGGTGGGATCAGGTTCTTGGCAGGTTGACCTGCCCCCTGATACACCGCATCCACGATGGCCTGCTTGTTCACCGCCATGGTCAGTGCCTGACGCACCTTCACGTTATCCAGCGGCTTCTTCTCGGTGTTGAACGACAGGTAGCCGACGTTCAGGCCAGGCTGTTCCATCAGGTTGATGGTTTTGTCCTGCTTCATGCGAGCGATGTCTGCCGGGTTCGGGTACGGCATGACCTGGCACTCGTTTTTCTGCAGCTTGGCGTAACGCACAGAGGCATCTGGCGTGATGGAGAACACCAGGCGATCGATCTTCGGCTTGGTGCCCCAGAAACCGTCAAAGGCCTTGTAGAGGATTTTAGAGTCTTTCTGGTACTGCAGCAGTTGGAACGGCCCGGTACCCACTGGGTTCAGGTCCACTTTCTCTGGCGTACCGGCTTTCATCATCTTGTCGGCATATTCAGCGGACAGGATGGAAGCGAAGTCCATGCCCAGGTCAGCCAGGAATGGCGCTTCTGGACGGGTCAGCGTAAAGCGAACGGTGTTGTCGTCTACTTTCTCGACTTTGCTGATCAGATCCTGCATGCCCATACCCTGGAAGTATTCATAGCTGCCGCCAGAAACCTTGTGGTAAGGGTGGTTTGGATCAAGCTGACGCATGAAGGAGAACACCACGTCGTCGGCATTCAGTTCACGGGTAGGTTTGAAATCTTTGCTGTCCTGCCACTTCACGCCTTTGCGCAGGTGGAAGGTATAGGTTTTACCGTCTTCGCTGACGTCCCACTTCTCTGCCAGGCCAGGTTCCAGTTCGGTGGTGCCCAGTTTGAACTCAACCAGACGGTTATAGATTGGCACTGAGCTGGCATCATAGGTGGTGCCGGAGGTGAACAACTGCGGGTTGAACCCTTCAGGAGAACCCTCAGAACAGTAAACCAGCGTCTTTGCCTGCACGCTTGCCGCAACGGTCAGCGCAATCAGGCCGATACCGAATTTCAGAATCCCTGATTTACCCAAGGAACTTGTCATCGCTAGTGCTCCGTATGTGATGTGGTGTGTGTATTACCGCCAGAGCCTAATATTTTTTGTTACGCGGCCTGTGCGGTCAGTGCCCGAAGGCAGGAGGAATAAAAAGCGCGAGAATGCCGGATGGAACGCATCACGGCAGGGCGTTTGAGCGAGTGAATTTCACTCATACACCTCTCACTCTTATCCCTGAGGGTACCAAATTGCCAACTGTTTGGGGTGCCGTCAATATAACCAGTAGGGATTTACCTAGACTGTGAGAAACAGCAAGCAAACATAAAAAAAACCTTTCAGCAACATTTACAGCATTAAAACTTGTGCTACGGGTTAAATCTTGGCGTCATGAACCAATGTTCATGACCAATCCAGCATTAACCTCCAATAAAAAACCAAAAAAGATTATTGCTGAATGATGAATATCTGAGCGGTTATTTTTGTGATCCCGGTAAAAGACAGGAGGAAATGCTGGAGCACTACCCGAAAGGGGGAGCTGGGTTGAGGGGGCGGCGCGTAGGGGGTTTGCCACCAGGTTTTCCACCTCTAGACGCCACTGTTGCCGATTTGAGTCATCGTCAAAATAGAGTCCGCGGGTTAAATTCCAGGCCGCCATTGCGTAGCCAGTCATACAATTCACTGTTGCGCCTGAAACCCAGCTTGCGCATCGCCGTGAGTTTATGGGTGCTGACGGTTTTGACGCTAAGTGAGAGTTTGCTGGCTATCTTCTCAGGGGTTAATTCCCATGAGATCCCTTGCAGAACCTCACGCTCGCGTGGGGTCAGGTGCAAACTGCGACATGCTCTTTTCGAATTGGCGATCAAAGACGACTGACTTGCCTGTTCAAACATTTCCTCGACCAAGCGCAGCACGGCATCAGGCCTTGCCTGGCGGCTTAATACCGCGCCTTGAGGCCGGTTTCTTACATTCTCAGCCGCCGTATCCCGGATAAAAATCGTCCCGATTAGCCGCTCCCCCGAATTTTCCCTGCAAGCATTGAGCCTCGCCGCCCCGCCAAAGGGTTTGGCACAGACCATCAGGTCGATCGCTATCCCTAGCGTCACCGGTACAAAACGCCACGTATAGCCTTTCGCCAGAAAATAGTCCTGCAAAATATGCTGGATACCCTGTGCGAAATAACGGTTGCTATCCTGGATAGCGATAACAATACGTGGCTTCATTTTACTTCCTTATAATTTGAGACATAATATTGGGTATTTCGGCATGGTGTTTTGCTGAAAATTAGCATCTACCCAGATCAGGGGTATGGCTCCCTGTCGGAATTATTCTGCTTGCACGCCCCTATATCTCACTAATATCTGCGGTGTTTACCCTGGTAACATTTATACAATTTATGAAGCTGCCTCAACACTCTGTTAAATAATGCCCTGACTTTTCATGACCATTGTTAATAACATAAATCAATAAACACACCATCATTCCGTAGTTACAGCAATAATCAGCGAGCCACTATATTCCCCCCCAACAACTTCCTTAGCCGCGCTCCGTAATTCAGAGCGAACGGTAAATATTCTGTAGGTGTCCACACGCTTCACGACCCCCTGTTCAGCAGATATTCCGTCAATAGAAATAAGCGACTTAAGCGTGTCAGGGCCTTTAAGTGTCACACCACCATTATTGGGGTAGTAATTTAAAGCTTGTACCCGCACGTTGGTAGATCCGGTACAGTTAACAGAGACCTCTGTCTCGGCTCTATCTAGGGTGACCTTAGTACTGGCCACTAGATGATTTATGGTACCGCTACCGATATAGCAGGTTAATGGTGGTGTAACCGGCGGATCTGGCTCCTCTGGCGGTAAACCAGCATCAGGGTTTTGGTTGCAGCCTCTGGGGTAATCTTGCAGGTATTTCTGAGTAATGATGGTTAGGCAAAGACTAGGGCCAGTCTCAAGCATGGTTTGGCCCTGCACTCTGAGCGCATTTCGCACTTCATCCAAGGTAGCACTAGCAGGAAGTTTGGCAAGGATTAGGTCGTCCTTAATGGAATAGAGCCTTATTTGACATCCTCCTCCTGCGCAAGGCAATCCGGGCTCCACGTTTATAACATTGATCGTATTGGTTATGACAAACACATATCCATTCACGTCTTTCCATGTTATTTTCCCTCCGTGTATCATAGCAGAACTATAAGAATTCACTGAGTAAGGTAAGATAAAAGAAAGTATAAAAAACATAAAAAACCGGGTCACTGAAATATTCATAATTCAACCTGTTTTAGTACCGCACGTAGAGAAGTCCGCGCCATCTTTTTTTAGCCACATGTCGCCCCTGACAGCGTATTAGAGGAATAGCAGCCCCAACTATTCTCTATTGGTGGCTCGACACCACGTTATTCATAATCGAGTCTAAAGGTAGCAGAGGCGCTGAAGAGGCCGCGCTCAATGGTTTTATTCGCGATCGCTTTGGGTTCCCCTTGTACATAGGCCTTCAGAGCAATGATATTGCTGCCGGCCTGCAACGTGTACTTCCCACGGGCCTTATTAATCGGCAGGGGTGTAGCATCCAGAGTTTCCAGCCCAATCGCGATCCCTTTCGCCTGGCTACCGCTGTTCGGCGCCAGTAAGCCGGGTAGCGGCAGGCTTTCTTCCGTACTCACGAACCTGACCGTTACCGTCTTGCCCAGCGTCAGGTCACATTCCACCAGGTGTATCTCGAACGACTGCCCCAGCGTACGCGTGTTCAGGTACAGATACTTGTCGATAACCGTACCAAAATCCAGCTGGATATCTTCGTCACCCGGCAGTATCACGCACGGCTCCGTCACCAAGGCACCGTACAGACGTACGTTTTTTTCTCCGGCCGCCAACGTCGGGTTGGCCGTCAGCGCGGCAAGCAAGAGAACTAGCCCCATCCCCACTACGGCACGGTCAAAATAACGGACTGTCTTGCGTTCCATTTCGGGCTCCTTATTGGTAGTCGGCTCGTAGCGTTGCCCAGGACTCAAATGCTCCTTCCGTCAAGGTGGCCCTCGCATTCTTCACCGGCACCACCTCCAGACGCGGTGGGTTAGCCAAATCTATCTTCAGCGTGCTGTTTGGCGTAAACGGCTGGTCATTCTGGTAGACCCGGATGCCCAGGTTCGCCTTGTCCGTCAGCAGCGCCTCACTATCGAACCCTGCCACACTGCCGCTCAGACTCAGCGTCAGCGCCCCGTTACCAGTGGCAGCCTCCAGGCAGGTTATCTGGTAGTTCATCATCTGGCGGTAGTTCACTCCATCCACCTTGTTGATACCCACCCGTTCACCGAAGTTTACCTCTATCCGGTTGTCGTCGTTGATGGTGCACGGCGGCGGTGTTATCAGCGTGCCGTGGAACGTCATGTCTGCCCCGTTATCCTTCGCCTGTGCCGTAACGACAACGCCCATCAGGCCGCAGGTCAGTAGCAGGGCTCTTATCGTTATGCTCATACTCTGCTCCCGTTACTGGTAATCCACTTTCATCGTCGCACCCGCCGTGAATTCACCACCCGTCAAGGTAGCCCCACTCTGCTTGACCGGAATGGCCCATAGTTCCGGTTGGTGAGGGTAGGTGAAGTTCAGCCAGCTGTTGATTGCCAGTTTATTGCTACCCCGTTGCAGCTTGATCCCCAGCCCCGTCTTGGTGGTTTTCAGCACCGTGCCGTCAAAGCTGGCCCCACTTCCCTGTAACTGCAGTTTCATCGCGTTGGAGGTAGCATCCTTACAGCCCAGCGTATAATTCACCGGCATACGGTAGCGATCGCCGTCCACCCTGGTCGTCATCACGTCACCGAATTCCACCTCAATGGGTCGGTTATCGTTAATGGTGCAGGAGGGAGGCGCCAACACCGTCACCTTAATCGTCACCGTACTGGTCGTCGCGCAGAGCATCAACGGCATAGCCATCAGCAAACCACTAAGACCAACGAGCCTCTTCCAACGCACAAAGCTCCTGTTATCCATGACTCGCTCCATCAGTCATCACTCAGATGAAAATCCACCACTGCCAAGTTACTGCCCGTTACCAAAGCGGCTGGCGTACGTTCAGAGGTGACGGCGTTGGCACTCGTTGTTCTTGCCCTTTCCATTCATGTTCCCTCCCGTCTCTCCTCCTGCCCATCATGGTGGTAAGAGCGCAACTCAACCGCCTTTCTTCTCCGGTACCACGGTGCAACTGCTGCCGTTACAGCTAAAACTCAGCTGCGGGCGGCCACCGTAGTCGTTGACGTAGGTCAGTACCGGGCTGTTGCCCACCGCCGCCGCGCTCACCGTCAACGGCAGGCTGCTCTTTGGCGGCACCATCATTGGCTCGAAGCCTTTTACCCCGGCCCCAGCTTTTTTGCTGTTGGCGTCCACAATCGTGACGTAATACGGCGTCGGGTTGTTGACCATATACTTGTCACCCTGTTTGCTCAGCGTCATCTGCTCCTGCGGCGGTGCGGCGTTTGTGTCCATCGCAATTCCCGCCGGGCGGTAGAACAGCTTGATGCGCGTCTGCAGCGCAATCTGCAACGTATTCGCTTTACTGCTCTTCGGCGGGATCTCACGCAGGTTGAAGTAGTAAAGGGTTTCCTTGTCCTGTGCCAGCAACTTGGCCGCTGGCAGCGCCTGGATTTTTACCTGGCTCGGCTTGCCTGGCTCGATACGTTGCACCGGCGGCAGCACCGTGAGTGGGCTCTGGATTTTGTTGCCCTGCTCATCCTCAATCCAGCCCTGCGCCAGATACGGCAACTGCTTGTTCTGGTTACTGACATTCAGGCTCACCGACTTCTGGCCGCCGTCAAAAATCACCCGCGTGCGATCCAGCGCGATAGCCGCCTGGGCCTGCTGTGTGACCAGTGTCCCCAACAGGACAGCACTCTTGAGCGTAAGGCCAAGAGACCGTTTCATCGTTTGCTTACTTTGCATTATCTGTTTCCCAGCCTTAGCGGCCTTGTTAAAAGGTTACAAGGGGAACGCCCCTTAATCTGCTGACGAACTGACCGGGCGGCAAGGCAGTAGCAAGGTGTTCATCAACATGTCGGCAGGCAGCAGGGCAGGCATCTGCACCTCGCACTGAAGCTCCCCGCCCCAGTGCACCGTCATGCTTTCCCCGGCGTTGATACCACTCAGGTAGACGCTGCCGCCATCGTTGACTATCCCGGTGTCTTGCCGCCGTGCGTTCATCACCGTGGCCCCAAACGGCGGTTCGCTCCCATCAGCCAGTTTGAGTATCGCCATCGCTTTTTCGCCAGCAATCACATCAAACCGACGATAGCCAATCGCCCCTTCGGTCAGCGTTGCCTGTACCACCGACGTCGTCGCTTCCGCGTTATCACCCAGTTGGTTCAGGTCGATGCTGGCCTTGTTGCGGTAGTAACTATTCACATCGCCTATCACCGCCTTACCCCAGAGGTTGGTCCGGCTGGTGCTGCCATAGCCGCGCACCGGCACATCCGCCACGCCGTTGGCGTCAATCAGCATCCGTGTCCCTCCCTGCCTCCCGGCGCGGTGTAGCGCACCGCCCTCGGCCGTCATTGTCACCCCGCCCTGCATCGTCATGCCGAAAGCGCTGAAGTTATCCTGCTGATAACTGGCATTGGCACTCATGCGGGCAATATCCCCCTCACGGTTGTAGTAGCCGCTAAGGGAGGTCCCACTGCGCGAAGCACCAATATTCAATTGGTAGTTATTGTGTTCATCCAGCCGCTCGTAATATCCCACCCGATGCGTGGACTCATCGCGGCTCACCGTCGTGTTGTAACTCAACGTCGAGCCGTTGCCCCACGGCAGTGACAGCGATAAATAGGCGCCATCATCATTGGAACCATTGTATTGATTGCGATACGCCGTGAGTGACAGGCTGACATTACGCAGCTTGCCAATATCGAAATAACGCGATAGCGACAGGCTATACCTATCGTTAGCAGGTCGATCCCAATAGGTTTCGTGGCTGTAATTGAGATAGCTGCTCAGCCCCCATTCACGGAACTGCTTGTTGAAGGTGATGGTGTACATCTCCTTGCCGTTGCGGGTACGTTGGCCATAGTCACGCGCGTCCAGGTACTCGCTCATGCTCATAAAGTCCTGCTCAGAGAAGCGGTAGCCGGCAAAGGCAATCTGGCTGTCGTACTCGTCAAAGCTCTTCGAATAGCTCAGGCGGTAAGATCCACCACTGAACGTACCGCCTTGTTGAGGCAGACGCGCCCTTGATTGGGTCGCATCAAACGACAATGCCCCGAATGCCATTAAGTCACGACCGATACCTACCGACAGTGCGTTATAATCCCCGCCAGCCAGAGCTCCGCCATACAGCGACCAACCATTACTCACCCCCCAGGTAAACTCCCCGGTACCAAACAGAGGACCACGCAAACGGTGTTGCCAGCCCGACGGTTTGCCAGCCGCCAATTTGAACCGTATTGCCCCCGGGCGCGTCAGATATGGGATACTGGCGGTGTTCAGTACAAACTCCTGCACGCTGCCGTCCTGTTCTTCCACCCGCACGTTCAGCTCTCCGGTTACCGCATCGTTGACATCCTGGATACGGAATGGCCCCGCAGCCACCTGGGTTTCGTACAGGACTCGCTCCTGCTGACGGATAGTGACCTTGGCATTGGTTCTGGCGACCCCAACCACTTCTGGCGCGTAACCCCGCAGGTTTGGCGGCAGCATGTTGTCATCAGACACCAGGCTTACGCCGCTAAAGCGAAAGCTGTCGAACAGGCCTGAATCCAGGTAGTTCTCCCCCATCATCAACTTCGAGCGCAATGCTGAAATGGCGCGGTAGGCGTAATAACGGCTCCAGTCGAACTGCCTGTTCGTAGGGCGGCCAGACCCCGCCTGATGAGTAAGGTTAGTCTGCCAGTCTGCCCGTAAACGCCAGGACCCCAGGTTGGCCCCGGCAATACCGTTACCGCTCAGGCTGTAGCTGCTCGTCCCTTGCTTAAGCTGCCTTTGCGTCTGCGTATTGAGGTTGTAATCCAGCAAGAGACCTGGGAGCCCCTCTTCCCAGCGTGACGGCGGATCCCAGTTATCGGCGGTATACTCCAGATAGGCCTGAGGAATATTCAGATACAAGGTTGAGGTGGATAAATCGCCACGCACCTCCATACCTTTCAGACTGGATTCATCCAGACACTCCCCCTGACGCCACCAGCGCAAATCCTTGGCCGCGCCTTCTTTCAACCCTAACTGCGCCACCAAAGCTTTACCGACACAGGCCCGGCTGTCATTCGGATCCCCTTCCGGTGGGTAAAACGATATCGCTTGTTCCGGTAGATCGTTTTTATTGATATGTACGGACATGCTGTAGGTACCCGGCATGATGTAACCGCCGCGGGAGAAGTGGCTCAGATCGATATTTTTGCGGTCATGCACATCCAGTACATCCGTGTTGAACTGAATATCCTCGGCGGCGTACACCACGGTCGACGCCGTGCTCAACGCCAAAGAAATACAGACGCTGAGTGCCTGAAGACGTGTCAGCTTCTCTACAGGTGACAATCCCATATCCCTAACCTTTTTATTAATGCCTTATTCCTGTGGCAATGTCTTAATAGCGTTTAGAAATAATCCAATTTAAAACGAATGGAAGAGACGTATTCACCGGACTTTAAAACATGGTTATTGGCTACCAGATTTACGGCATAACTCAACACCATGTTCTGAGGATTAATTGTTTCCAATGGCAAGGGTTTGCCCGGCCGGGCAATATTGCCACCGAGGTCACTAATTTTCAGCGCCACACCGGATGCCGTGCCTTGCACGGTAAATAGCCCCCCTTCGTTATCTCCATCAAAGGTCACCTGAAAATTCTTCCAGTCAGGTAATTGACGGCCAAAGCGCTCCAACTCACAATCACTCAATTTAATGAAAAAATTTTTACCCCGTCCCTGACCATCACGAACAATATCCTCTACAGAGATCGCATCAATCTCAACGGTTTGGTCTTGGCTCTCTACGGCAATAGCACAGGCAGTATCAATAATGGATCCTTGCATATTTACACGTCCCCATCCCAAGGCAGCATGTGCGGCCAAAGAAGAGAAAGGTACCGTAATAAATAGGTAAGAAAACACGGCGATAATAGGAGTTACATTCCACATGGCAAACTATCCTTGACGCTATCGTCCTCCAAAAAGGCATGCGGATCCCTCCACATGCCCAAACAGATTATGCCTATAATGACGTAGCCGATTACTGGTAGGCTAAAGTGAAGTTGGCAACCGTCTCGAATTTGCCTTCGGTAACCGCGGCAGAAGCCCCATCACCCTGCAGGTAAGCACTGAAGTTCAGGGTATTATCGCCATTTTGCAGTTCCTGGAGAGCTGTTGCCTTAGTCAGCTCAATCGGGCCGTTAACATCTTCAATAACGATGCTGGCACCACGCCCAGTACCCAGACGGTTTTTGACCGAACCGACGTTACCATTAAAGGACACGCTCACTTTGTTCTTGGCATCAGGCCCGGTACCGATTTCGCAATTCTCCAGATCAATGGTGAAATCATGCGAACTAGATTTGCCGCCGTCCTTCAGGGCAACTTTAGAAATCTGGCCCAGTTCAATCGTCTGTTCGGCAGACTTTTGCGTGATAGAGCATGGAGCATCAATAATTGAACCGTTAAAGGTGATTTTACCGTGCCCCTGGTCTTTCACTGCGGCGTGTGCCACAGAAGACATACCCAAAGCCACTACTGCTACCATCATGATCTTGTTCAGTTTCATGCAAAAAATCCTTAAAATGAAAATTCCATAAATTTCAGTTTTCAATGGATGCGAGATCCATGTGTTTATCGCCAGCCCCCTAAAACAGCTTCCTTCGTGTCTTTGGCAAGGCCAGTAAAACACAAGCAGCCTCAAGTCTGCCGATGTGGATAAATCTATCATCAAAACAAAAATTAGATATTTGTTTTAAAAATATGCGATTATTTAGATTTTTACTCCAATTATTTAGAACTATATAAGCTTAAGCATCAAATAAACAAAGGCTGATAGATATTGTCAGATTTAAGTATTCCACCTATAAATTAAGATTATTCTTAATAATTTGACTACCCTAAAAAATACATATAAAAAGCCATTTTCAACACACTTAATGAGTATTCATTATGTTTTACATCATCAATAAGGTGATTAAATATTCACCGGAATCAAAAGAGCTATCATTGGCGCAAGAGGAGCAAACCTCATTGGTTTTGTCTAATCAAGCCTCACGATTGTTAATGGAGCTGATAAAAAACTTTGGTAGTGATTTAACCCGAGATTATTTGCTGAAACATATTTGGGAGGATTTTGGGTTAACACCATCAAACAACAACCTTTACAGTGCGGTGAGTGAGCTAAGGAAAGCGATATCAAGCCTTGGCATCACAGAGCAAGTGATTATCACTATCCCGAAGGTGGGATTCAAGTTTAAGTGCAGCGTTGATTGTTTACCTAAAGAAGTAAACACAGAGAAAAAAGAAAGTAAGGAAATAAAGCCGACATCAGTAAACCATACAAAATTGGTCAGTTTTTTTGTCGCATTCTGCATTGCCGCATTAGTGATTTTTTACTACATCCTTGTAGAATCGAAAGGTATAGAAATAAAGACATCCACTCCCTCCTTAATCGACGTGATTGATAAATGTAATATTTACTCATTAGATAGTCCAGCAGTACAGTTCAAAGAGAAAGTATTCGAAAATATTTTTGAAAAAACCAACCTTAAGGAAGAGTGTAAAAAGAATGGCTACAACATATACTACAGTGATATAAAATCAATAGATGATTATGGCTTTATTGGTGTATGTCTTAACACTAAAATCAAAAAAAATACAAAATGTTTCAACATCAGGAATGATTAAAATGAACAGAAATGCCATGTTAATGGTAGCAATCCTATTAACTATAGCAATTGCTGATTATAGTTATGAGAAAAAATAAAGACCAGGAGTTTGTTATTTACATGTAACTATAACATTCGGTTATATTTACAAGCAAAAAACACACCATCGATAATGATAACTTTTTCATCTATAATGAAACCGACAAAAATGGAACCTATACGGTAGAGTATAATAAAACAGTAAAAAATATAATGACAACACACCGGATAACTCATGGGGTGACCTTGGGAATAAAACCTCTGTCTATTACATGACTTTCCACAAGCTCGATGACGATGTTTTTCTAATCAGAGGGTGCGGATTCCCAATGTTTCTTTGCACCAATAGCTAATTTATCCCCGCCGCCCTCCAAAGCCGCAGGTGGCAGGGATAAGCCACTGGCGTTAGCCATTCACTATTGCTGCTACCACAGAACTAAATTTGCAGAAGTCGAGTTGTGCCCCATTGCTAACCAAACGGGCGCAGCATGCAGAATATCTACAATTGTGCGTCCAGTGAGGAAATATCTGCGGTCTCAAATCGGCTGATCATTGTTCACTGCATGACCGAGCCGCACCCATGTCTATCCGTGAGCCAGGCAGCCTGAGCGACAAACTCCAGACGTAAAAAAGCCCGCTTGAAAAAGCGGGCTTTCTTGAATGTGGTCGGCGAGAGAGGATTCACTCGTATCGTCCATGATACTCGCCCCTTCGGGGTATCGCTGGCGCGATATGCAAATCTGTTCCCGACAGATTTGTCGACCTCCGCGGAGGTTCTCATCCTCATAAACGCCAGACGTAAAAAAGCCCGCTTGAAAAAGCGGGCTTTCTTGAATGTGGTCGGCGAGAGAGGATTCGAACCTCCGACCCACTGGTCCCAAACCAGTTGCGCTACCAAGCTGCGCTACTCGCCGATGCGGGGCGCATCTTACTGCTGGGCCGTATACGCGTCAATCTCTTTTTCACCACTGCATACCAAGTGGCGCTAAAAGCGCCAAACAGGCCAGTATCTGAGCGGATACGGCCTTTCTGGCTCGGTTTACAGCGCCTTGGCGTCCGCTTTACTCTGCGGAAGGTGACACCAGTTATTGCTCTCAACAATACCGCCGTCTGGCGAGGTGTAACCCAGGCAGCCGAGGATAGAGTCAAACAGCTCTACGTGACGGTGCGGTTGGCCAACCCGCTGTTGAGTCTGTAACTGCTCAAACGCACTCTTATGCTGCGGGTCTTCGAGGTATTTATCGGAAGCCCAGACGATCATCGGCACACGGAACTGCTCCGGCGGGGCCATTTCACGCGGCGTACCATGCAGATGCGAGTTTTCACCAATGGATTCGCCATGGTCGGCCGCGTAAAACACGATAGCCTTCTTATCTCGCACCTGGTCAATCACGCTGTCGATAAAGGTATCGGTGTACAGCACCGAGTTGTCATAGGCGTTAATCAAGCGCTCTTTGGAGCAGAACTCATCCACGCCCATGCATTCCGGCTGATAACGAGCAAAGCTGCGCGGGTAGCGCTGTGAATAGAGGTAATGCGACCCTTTGGTATGCAGGATCACCAAATGCTTGCCGTCAGGATGGCGAGCCAGCGACTCTTTCATCTCATCCACCAACAGCATATCGTCCACCGATTTACCGTCGTTACGCTTCTCTGAGGCGATCATTTCACGGAATGAGTAGTTATCCACATCGGTATTATTGTAGAACCACACCTCGCTCTGCATCGCGAACAGCTCGGAACTGAAGCCCAGCTCTTTCAGTACGGCAAAGATATTCTGCTCTTTCAGGGTTCGCTGCGGGTTATCCGAGGTGCCATGCTCGCGCACGAACATACAGCGTAACGAAAGCTTGGTGGAGGTATCACAAGATTCCCCACGGAACGCCACCAGGTTTTTCTCCTGCGACAGCTTTGGCGTGGTATCACGCTCATAGCCCAGGATGCCCATATGATCCCAGCGGGTGGTTTCACCGATGATAAATACCACGTAGGTATCATCGATGCCCTCTGGGGCAACATAGGTAAAGTTCTTGCTGGGATCGAACATGTTGGCTGCGTCCGAGCTTTCATCATAACGGGTGTAGGCAAACAGCCCCAGCGCCGAAAGCCAGTTGGAAGGCAGATAAGAGTGCGCAACCACCCCGCCATAGCTCGGCAGATCGATATTGGTGATCTTTTCCTGTGCGCTTTGCTCTTTATCCAGGGTACGCAACGGCAGCCACACCAGCGCGACCACCGCCAACATAATCAGCAGTGGCTTAATCCGCTGCCCTGGCGTTTTCATTTGTTCGATCAGGGTGTCGCGCAGGTTATTGCTCCAGATGCACAGCAGCGGCAAAGCGCTGACCACGATCATCCACAGCACAAAATTCAGCCCGACCACCTCTTTGGAGAGATCGATATCGGTGGTCATCACCGAAACGATAATCCCATAGCCAATCACTACGTTGAAGAACGTCATGTAGTAACTGGCAGCGACGGAGATCAATACCAGTAAAGAAGCGACGATACGGTAAAACAGCCGCCCCCCCAGGGATACCAGCCGCATGATAAAGAAGGTGAACAGGACAATGGCGATGACTTCCGTCAGCGCAGAAACAACCTTGATCCCCTGAATGCCGTGCGCAAAGGAATCAAAACGACGATAGAAAACGGAAAGGTTTAAAAAGATGCCGATATAGATCGCTAACAATAACGATAAATTCTGCTGTGATAGCGATTTAACTTTGTTCATGTAACGCAGTGGCTCCGGGCTTCAAGTTCTGAAACCATCAGACAGTCGATATGCCCTCAGGTTCAGCCGATGGGCAATAAGCATCATTCTGCAGAACAGAATCAAGAAAAATCGCACCAAACGAGCATTTTTTGCCAATTTTGTGAGGAAAATAGCGGGAGACACAGCCAGGGAATGGGGGAGCATTGCTCCCCACTTTCAGCGGTTTTTGGCAGGAAACATTATTTAATGTTAAGGGTTACATCGATATTGCCGCGCGTGGCATTGGAGTAGGGGCAGACCACATGGGCTTTCTTCACCAAGTCTTCCGCGACGCTACGCTCAACGCCCGGCAGGCTGATATCCAGCTGAACCTCAATGCCAAAACCGTTGGGGATCTCACCGATACCGACGGTGCCCTCGATGGAGGCTTCGGCAGGGATTTTCACTTTTTCTTTGGAGGCGACAAATTTCAGTGCCCCCAGGAAACAGGCCGAATAGCCCGCGGCAAACAGTTGCTCAGGGTTGGTAACCTCTCCGCCTGCCCCACCCATCTCTTTCGGCACGCCTAATTTCACGTCCAACACGCCGTCGGATGAGGTTGCACGGCCGTCTCGGCCACCGGTTGCCTTGGCATGGGCGCGATAAACCACTTTCTCAATAGACATAGATCGTTCCTTTTCGGGTTGGTGACCCGATCCAGTGTAGACCATTCTGCGCGGAGCCCAGGCTCGCACAACTGACGTTAAGCACGGTATGCTAAGTTCTATCTATCGGATGCCGCAGGGAAATCAAAGCATGACTGACACATTGGCCGAACGCGCCCGCCGCTATGCCACCAAAGCGCATGGAGCGATCGACACCACAGCGCCAGCGGCTCCCCACAGGCCAAAACCATCAAGCTGGCCGATTTGATCGACAACACCCGTTCCCTGCTGCAATACGACAGTCACTTCGCCAAAACCTACCTGGTGGAAAAACAGCGCCTGCTGGAAGTGCTGACCGAAGGCGATCCACAGCTATGGCGGCAGGCTAGCTATATCATCGAACAGGGTTTGCAGGCGCTGCAGCTGCCACCGCATAACGTCCCGGCCCGTTGGTTTGACCATGCCCGGTTGCGATACCAGGCAAACGAGGTGGCATAAGCTTGAAATAGGAGGGGCCATCAGTTACAGAAATTACCTGGCCATTGCCGCCAATCAGCTCCCTTCTAGGCAGGGCAAAACGATCACAGCACCCGACTGCAACACCGTGGCAGCTCCCTCTCCCTGTGGGAGGGTTGGGGTGAGGGGTAGTTAGGCCACTACTATTTAATTTTCAAACTGCTACCGTTGCTGTGGATCACATCGCGATACCAGTAGAAACTCTTCTTGCGGCGGCGCTCCAGGCTACCGTTGCCCTCATCATCGCGATCGACATAGATAAAGCCGTAGCGCTTCGCCATTTCCGCTTTGGAGGCGCTGACCAGATCGATCGGCCCCCAACTGGTGTAACCCATCACCTCAACCCCATCGTCGATCGCTTCTGCAACCTGCACCAGATGGTCGTTGATATAGTCAATGCGGTAATCGTCGTTGATGCTGCCGTCGGCCTCGATGCGGTCTTTCGCCCCCAGCCCGTTCTCGACGATAAACAACGGTTTCTGATAGCGGTCATACAGCACGTTGAGCAGATAGCGTAGCCCCACCGGGTCGATCTGCCAGCCCCATTCCGAGCTTGCCAGATGCGGGTTAGGTACCATGTTGAGGATATTGGCACGGGCGGTCTTGTTCTGTTCTTCGTCGGTGGTCACGCAGCCACTCATATAGTAACTGAACGAGATAAAGTCGACGGTTTCGCGCAGCGCCTGCTTATCTTCCTCGGTGATCGTCACCTGAATGCCGTTCTCACGGAAGAAACGTTTCATATAGGCCGGGTACGCACCGCGCACCTGCACGTCACCAAAGAACATCCAGTCGCGATTCTGGCGCTGGGTTTCCAACAGATCTTCCGGCTTGCAGCTCAGCGGATAAAGAATACCGCCCAGCAACATATTACCGATCTTACCGTCCGGCACGATCTCATGGCAGGCTTTTACCGCCTTGGCGCTGGCCACCAACTGATGGTGGATCGCCTGGTAAATCCCGCTTTTGCTGCTGTCTTCCGGCAGACCGACGCCGGTGAACGGCGCATGCAGCGACATGTTGATCTCATTGAAGGTCAGCCAGTGTTTGACCTTGTGCTTATAACGCTCGAACACCGTGCGAGCATAACGCTCAAAAAACGCAATAAGCTTACGATTACCCCAACCGCCGTACTTTTGCGTCAGTGCATAGGGCATTTCGTAATGCGACAGGGTGATCAATGGCTGAATGCCGTATTTGGCCATCTCATCGAACAACCGATCGTAAAACGCCAGCCCGGCTTCATTCGGCACATCTTCATCCCCTTGGGGGAAGATGCGCGTCCAGGCGATCGAGGTACGCAGGCACTTGAAGCCCATTTCGGCAAACAACGCGATATCTTCAGGGTAACGGTGGTAGAAATCGATCGCCACATCCTTGATACCGCTGTCTCCGGCAACGCGTGGCGTCAGCCCGCCAAAAATCCCTTGGGGTTGCAGATCTGACGTCGAAAGGCCTTTGCCATCTTCCAGATACGCGCCTTCTACCTGATTTGCCGCGACCGCGCCGCCCCATAGAAAATGTTGTGGAAATTTGCAACTCATCGCTTTCTCCTCAATAAACCTGATTAACGTAATAGTGTCAGCAACGGTGCCTGTTCCTGCACCGGGCTTTGGCCGCTGGTAAGCACATCGATATAGTCGTCGCTGTTGCTGATGATGATCGGGGTGGTGGTATCGAAACCTGCGGCACGGATCGCCTCTTGGTCAAACTCGATCAGCAGATCGCCCTGTTTAACGCGATCGCCCTCTTTGATATGGGCGGTAAAATGCAGACCGTTAAGCTTGACGGTATCGATGCCCACGTGGATGAGCACCTCGGCACCCTCATCCGATTCAATGCCGATGGCGTGCTTGGTTTTGAACAGCGATACCACACAGCCATTGACTGGGGCCACCACACGGCCCTGGTGCGGCATAATCGCCACGCCTTTACCCAGCAGGCCGCTAGCAAAGGTGGCATCCTGAACCTGCTCCAACGGGATGACGTCGCCAGCAATCGGGCTGGTAACCTGCTGCTTGCGGTTGAGCGGTGCCTGTAAAGCTGGGGCTGCTGCCGCTTCAGCCGGTTGTTCCGCTGGCGGTACGATACCGAACAGATAGCTGGCAATGGCTGCAAACACAAACGACACCAAGGTACCGGCGATCGCCCCCAAGACCGTCGCATCAAAGCCGCCTGCCGGAATGATCTGGGCAAAGGTGAAAATACTGACCAAACCAAACGAGTAGGTTGCCGTGTGGAAGTAACCAATCACCGCACCACCCAACGCCCCACCGATACAGCCGAAAATAAATGGCCGTTTGTTTGGCAGCGTGACCCCGTACACCGCAGGCTCGGTAATCCCGAAGATACCGGCGGTAACGGCAGAGCCCGCCATCACCCGCAGCTTGGCATCGCGGGTACGCAACATCACGCCCAATGTGGCCCCCACTTGCCCCATCACCGCAGGCAGCAGCAGTGGAGACAGGGTGTCACGGCCAAACACACTCATATTGTTGAGCATCAGCGGTATCAGCCCCCAATGCAGGCCAAAGATCACACAGACCTGCCAGGCCGCGCCCATAAAGGCACCAGCAACGATCGGGTTGAAGGCATAAATAGCCTGATAACCGTTGGCCAGCATGTGGCTCAGCCAGGTGGCCGCCGGGCCAATCAGTAAGAAGGTGAGCGGCACTGTGATCACCAGACACATCAATGGCGTCACAAAATTACGCAGTGCGCTGTGCAACACGCGGTTAAATAGCGGCTCCAGGCGGCAGGATACCCAGGCGGCAAAAATGATCGGAATGACCGACGAGCTATAGTTGATAAAAGTAATAGGGATGCCGAGGAAATACTCCGGCTGAGCCCCCGGGAGCTGTGCCACCTCAAAAGCCCCCATCATCAACGGATGCGTCAACGCCCCACCGATGGCCATGGTGACAAAGACGTTACCGCCAAATTTCTTACCGGCGGTGTAACCCAGCATGATCGGTAAGAAATAGAACAGCGCGTCGCTGGAGGCAAACAGCAGCTTGTAGGTGCCGCTACTCTCCAACATCCAACCACAGGCCAAGCTCAACGCCAGGAAACCCTTGAGGATCCCCGAGGCCGCCATCACGCCGAGCAGCGGGGTAAAAATGCCGGAAACCACGTCGATAAAACGGCTGAGCAGGTTTTCCTTTTTATCTTCTTGTGCATTGGCTGGCGTTTCCTCACCTGCGCCAAGCTGGGCATTCAAGGCGTTATAAACCTCTCCTACGTGGTTACCTACCACCACCTGAAACTGGCCGCCGCTTTCCACGACCATGATGACGCCTGGGTTTTTCTTCAACGCCTCCGCATCTGCCTTGCCGTGTTCTTGCAGTTTAAAACGCAGGCGGGTGGCGCAATGCACCAGGCTTTTCACATTGTCGCGGCCACCGACGCCGGCCAAGATCTCACTGGCTAATTCCTGATATTTCATGGTTGCATCCTTAACGCTTAACCTTGCTGCTCCCCAGCCACGACGATGGCCAATCGTCGTGGAGGAATTCAGCGCAAAAAAAAACCTAAACCTCGCTGCCTCTGATCCCAACGTGGGGAAACAGAAACTCGAGGTTTAGGTTTTGCCTGCAAAAGCAGTGACAACCCTAAATCGGTTGAGCTATGACGGTAACATTCTGTTTTTCAGTGCGGCAAGGCTTTCCGCCACAAAGTTGCCGAAGTGTGATCCGGTATACAAAATCCTCTGCCATCCCCCTAGCGCTTTTGTATGATTAGCCAGCCACAAAAAACATTACCACTTTTAATCTATTACCATATTGTAATTTACCGTAAAGACATGTCTTAATACGCAACAAAACATAATCAATAATGACTTAACCCATTAAATAACATTGAATTACGATCTACTTTCGCGCTTTTTGTTTCATTGAATTTATCATTGCACCCATTTTTGAGTAGTGAAAAAACCCGCTTAAAACCCGACAAAATGCTAAGCAAAATCCTAATCAAACCAGAAAATACATCAGAAAAACTAACTAAAAGATGGACAAAAATAGTTCAGAGTATTATTACTAGTCTTCAGAAAATTTGTTTTAGGGAAAGCAGTAGCCATGGCATTACGTACAGAACTTGGGCGGGTGTTAATTACTGGTGCCGGTGGCCGAGTGGCGACAGCGTTCAGGCAGTTCGCTGGCCACCGTTACGACTTTCGCCTGGCGGAAAAAGAAGCTGGTCTGATCTCTCATTTGCGGCCCAATGACGAGTTACTGACGTTCGATATCACCGATATCGAGGCTTGCCGGGCAGCCTGCGTCAACATCGATACCGTGCTGCATTTGGCCGCCGATCCTTCTGCGGATGCTGATTTTTGTTCTTCACTGATGAACAACAACATCCTTGGTACATTCAACATCTTCCGCGCAGCGAAAGACGCAGGCTGCCAACGCGTGGTGTTTGCCAGCAGTGCACAAGCGGTGGAAGGCTATCCACTGGATTACCAGGTGCGCCCGGACGATGCGCCGAAGCCGAAAAATATGTACGGGGCGAGCAAGGCGTTTGGCGAGGGGATCGCCGCCTATTTTGCCCATCAGGAGGGGCTTTCTGCACTGTCGGTACGGATTGCCAACTTCACGACGTTGGAAGCGGGCCAGCAGATCAGCGCGCGGGATATGAGCGCCTTCCTGAGCCACCGGGATGCCGCCGATCTGCTCGATCGCTGCATCCGCGTTACTCACGTGCAGCATGCGGTGGTGCATGGCATCTCTAACAACCGCTATAAGCGACTGTCGTTAGAGGAGACTACGCGACTGCTGGATTACTACCCCGAGGACGATGCATTTACCCTGCTCGGGTTTAGTTAAGCGGGCGCAGCACGCTGCCCCCGTTTAACCCAGCAACATTGCCACTTTGTCATCATTCTGACGTCGTATATCTGCCCTTTCCGCTTTGTGATTTTTTCGGGAAGGCTTCTGTCCGTCTTAGAAGAGTCTTTCCGTTATCGGGTAAAGTAGGAAGTTAAACACACGGGGCCTTTTAGGTTTTAATGTCATCTGAATTCTGAGAATTGTATCTGGAGTTGAGCATAAAAAAGTTTATTAAACATACGGAAATAATAGATGAGATGGTGGGAAAGGGTGAGGTAGCTAAGGAACCACTTATTGTGATGGTGAGTCAATGTGGATTTGAAAGCTGAATAAATTATTAACAGAAAATCATCACAAAATAAACAATCGATGATACGATTATTACATTATTTTCCAAAAATGAAGTCCTGAAGAAACCACTCCTCTGCATTTAAGATTCAGATTAACGCTGGGCTATGCAGAGTTAACCTGAAAAATATTCATAGCCAAAATTTATTTTGATGTCACTATTTAACTTTTTGTTATTGTAAATTTTAAACGGGAGGGTATGATGGAAAACACCTCTCACTGTACCTATTTCTCATGGCGTAATTAATCTTTAAAATAGTTAGTGTATTAAGTTACCAATCCCCATATGGAGTTATGATTAATTATCTGCTTTCATATAATATATATCTTATCTCTAATCGGCCATATATCAAATATGTTCCGCCCTCCCAATTTGTGTAATGCATTTCTTCTGTGTGAATATACGGTTTTTATAGAAATATTTAAAAATCGGCCAATAGATTGAGGGTTCATTCCGCTAATAGTGTGTAGAAGGATAGTTTTCTCTCTACTCGTTAACGAAGATTTTATGGGAGGTTCAGGTAATTTACCTTTCTGCTGACCCTCTTTGATTTTTTTTAATATTCCTTCTGCATCCGTGTTAGCATCTAGGAAGCATTGTTTTTTAAACGCGAAATTAAACCTTACCTTATTATTGGTAGGAATGAAAATCAACTGTCCAGTAAGTTGCTCCGTTGAAATCAAGTAAGAAAGATCAACGCTATAATAAGATATGTAAAAAATCAATACATCTGCCTTTCTTATTTCATCTTTTGTTTCTTCGAACAAAGCTTTTGGTTCTACCTTCCTAATTTCATTTTTATCATTTTTTATTTTCCCTTGAAGCCCTAAAAAGAAGTAATTATTATCGGTTATTATGTTAATCTTCATTTTTCATACTCCATTATGATACCTACTTTATTAGGTTGAATTTTGGTGGTTAAAAACAGGCCTATAAGGCCTCAAAATAACTGAGGCCATAAGCAGTATAAGGTTCTAATAATAATTGATAGTAAAAGTCATTTTTCCATCCGCCCGGCCGCCTACCAGCTGTGTATTGGTTTTTATGTAACGAGCGGCTAACGGGATCCTCAATGTTGTAGTTCCATCTTTGGGTGCTGTTACTGTCTGAACCTGACTAAAGTTAAAGGGGGTTGGTGCTCCTGAAGAATTACCATACCCGATTTGAATACCTATACCTTGTGCTGCGGGATCAGCTGTCGATGAATTTACTGCCATAATGCCTTGAAGAGGATCAATGACTGGATTCATTGGTGTCAGCCCTAATGTCAGCGCGTTAGGATCAGAGCTGCTTGTGCTGGTCGTAACCACTCCATTTCCTGACCTTCTTAACGAGGTGTTACTCATGTTATAAGTGCCATAGAACGTAGGGCAGTTGTTTAATGTTACGGATGCATCCACCCACGGTGTTGCAGAATTAGCACTTGTAAAGTCAGTTGAATCATATCGACCTAAATCTACATTAACATCAGGTGTTGCGCAGGTAGTCGACACCACATTGAGACTTCCATTAAACTGCAGGTATTGAAGCGGAAGGGGAAGTCCAGCAATACCTGCTGCGATTTTTGTTACGGCTACTGTTGGGAAATTTGCCGCGTTAATAACTCCCGGCGTGACGGGGCCTGTTTTGACCAACCAAATACGATAAGCCCCGCTATTTACAATGGGTTTTCCTGACTCAAAAAAGTCTGTCCTTTCTATTCGTGGCAATTTTTCACCGAAGCCATTTGTTCCTGTGATGAAGACACCGATCCCTGGCAATCCACTCTCATATACTGTACCGCTAAAACCACCGATCGTTACGGGAACAATTGGCAATGGAGTGGTGCTATATTGGGCATATTGTTGCAATGTCACATCTGCATCACAGATTAATACCGCCCCCATATTTTGGAAGGTGTAGTCAGCTCTATATAAAGCGGTGCCGACAGGCGTGTCGGGGCCAACGGTAATATTGCCAGAAAGCGTTAATAGGCCTTGAAATGGAACCACACCCGGAACCGGGGAGCACGTTACTGCCTCTGCATTCTGACTAAAAACAGCACTCATGAGGAGGATAGTACATATCGGTAGTGTCGATAGCACTGAAAATATATTTTTCAGTGGGTTTGAATTTTTTCGTTTCATTGATTTATCTCTCATGCTGAGAAAATCTAGATAATGAGATAAGAAGCTGATAAATAAAATTCGTTTAACACTTAGCGAAACGAGTCTTATCACCACCTTTCCTACATATCTAGGTTATCTAACTAGTATTAAATATCGTGGTTCATGCCAGGTTTGTTTAACTTTCGCCTGCGGGTGTATCCATACCTGCGTTGGCCAGTATTTTGTTTCCCGGCACCAGAGCGTCACTCGGTAAACAGCTCGAGTTAAACTGTTGTATCTGAGCCTGTTTCTGCCCTTTGGCGACAGGCATCAGGACATAGCTGACGGCGCATTGCATTTCGCTGCCTTCCCCCCATTTCACACGTAATTGCCCCCGGTCTTCTGCCACGCGGGCATACAGTTGCCCACCCGGGCCGACGGAACCCACGCTGTTCCCCTTGCTGTCAAAGATATCGGCCCCAAACGGCACCGGCTCACCCTGGTAGGTGGCGTTGACCAGGATAGGGGTGCCATGTTTGGTGGCGTATTTCACCTTCACCACCGCCCCGGAGTACGGCGCTACCTTCTGGCTGGTATTATCCAGTTCCACGTCTGAAGAAGTGCCTTTCGGATCGATGCTGATGTCGTTCATCTGGTACGGGTTCAGGTACGGCACCACCGCATAGCCACGCGAGTCAATCTTCACCCCCGGATACGA
>NZ_JADACK010000009.1:0-40670 GCF_015673035.1 Serratia sp. Res13-Sevr-LER1-36-b
AGGGAGAGGGGACCGATCGAGCGTGTTTGAAATTGTAGTGACCCACCTTTGATCAGTGACGAGCGGTTTGCTGAGAGGGTCTCTTTACTGCCAAAAGTGCAAGGGCTATCAGCTCCCTCTCCCTACGGGAGAGGGTTGGGGTGAGGGGCTGGCACGCTCTTTCAGGCAGACGCTCACCCGTAGCGAAACTCAACGCCAAACGTCCCCAGAGGATATTCCCACTGCTTAAGAATGGTGTCGCCGCACAGCACGCGGCAGGTCCCGCATTCCAGACAACCGGCGGAATCGAAATGGATATTGCCTGCGCTGTCTTGCTTATACAGCCCGGCAGGGCAGGCCAGCATCAGCTTACGGAACTCGTCCATATTGGGGTTATCCACCAGAATGATGTGCGGATGGCCTTCATTGACATGGAACTTGTTGATGCCCAGTTTGACGTCTACGTTGACCGGATTTTCGCTGCTCATAGCGCTGTTGCCCCCTTGATGCCGTCTTTCAATAAATTCATCAGTCCAATCTGTTTCACCCTTTTCATCAGAGCCTTACGCACGGGCTGAGTAGGGCTGCCATCGATGGTGAACATATCCCCCATGATGTCCGCGACCATGCGCGGATACTGGGTAAACAGGCGCGGGTTTTCCATGAGCGCAGGGATTTTGCGAAAGTGGTGTACCTCATGCATCACACAGTTTTGCTCCAGGGCGTGCTTATATTCCCCCAGGCTGCTGGCGGAAAAGTTCTGCCGCTGCTTGGCCGCGATGGCCGTATTGGCGGCGGCCTGAGCCGATGCAATGGCAAGATCCATGCCGCGTATGGTAAAGCCCAGATTCAGGCAGAATCCTGCCGCGTCGCCGACGATCATCACGCCGCCGTCAGCCAGCGTTGGCACCATGGCCTTGCCGCCTTCCGGAACCAGATGCGCGCCGTACTCCAGCAGTTTTCCTCCCTGGATCAGTGGGCGAATGGAGGGGTGCTGTTTAAAGTCCTCCAGCATCTGGGGTACGCTTTTCCCCGCGTGGCCAATCTCCCCCAGGCCGCATACCAGCCCTAAAGAAATGGATTCCCGGTTGGTATAGAGAAATCCGCCCCCCATCAGGCCATTGGACGGGGAACCGGCAAACAGCCAGGCGGCTCCGTCATTGCCAGAGAGGTTAAAGCGATCTTCGATCACCGAGGGGGATAACCCGATAAGCTCTTTGACGCCTACCGCATAGTGATGTGGTGAAGAGGGGGGCACCAGGTTAATCGAGCGGCCGAGCATGGAATTCACGCCGTCAGCCAGGATCACTATGTCAGCCTTCAGGATATCGTCGCCCGCCTGCACACCGGTGACTTGATTACCTTCCCGTATCAGCGCGTCGACGCGGACACCCGAGATAAACTGTGCTCCGGCCTGTTCGGCTTTTTCCATCAGCCAGGGATCGAACCGGTTGCGCAGCACGGTATATGACGCCTGGGCGGCAATGTCCGGTTTCTCGCTGTGGAAATCGAGCGTGACGGCGCTTTCTTCCGTCATGAATGAGATCTTTTCGCGGGTGACTTTACGTTCTACCGGCGCTTCCTCAGCGAACCCGGGCATAATGCGTTCCAGGCTATGGGCATACAAGCGCCCCCCGGTCATGTTCTTACTGCCAGCGCTGTTGCCGCGTTCGATGACCAGCACATCCAACCCGGCCTGCGCCATCACGTAGCTGGCTACGGCACCAGCGACGCCAGCACCGACCACGATGGCATCAAATTTATCATCCGACATGCTTATGCTCCCTATCCCGCCGCGGGTGTGCGGCGGGATGCGTGCGGTGAATCAAAGGGTTAATGACCTAATTGGTCGATCAGGGCTGGGACCACTTTGTAAATGTCGCCCACCAGGCCGTAGTCGGCATAGTTGAAGATCGGGGCGTTTTTGTCCTTGTTGACCGCGACAATGATCTTGGCACCGTTGCCGCCGACCATATGCTGGATCTGCCCGGAAATGCCCAACATCAGGTAGAGATCGGATTTCAACTGCACGCCAGATACCCCGATATAGCGCTCGCGTTCCATCCAGTTTTCGCCCTCGGCGATAGGACGAGAGCAGCCAACTTCTGCTCCTAACAAGGCTGCCAGCTCATGGACCATTTTCAGGTCGTCCTGTGCAGCCAGCCCACGTCCGACACCAACCACGCGTTTGGCCTTGCTGAGATCGACGCTGCTCAGCGCTTTGGCACGGCGCTCCTTGCAGAGGATTTCCTGACGCGGGGCAACATAGCTGAGCTGAGTGACCAGACAGTCATGCGCCGGGTCGGCAGCGGCAGGCTCCACCACACCGGGAGCCAGGGTGATGATAGCGGTGGTGGAGTTGATCTTTTCTTTACCAAAGGCCAATCCACCATACATACGGTGTTCGGCGATGAAATCAGCCCCGTCGACGTGCACGGCGGTCACATCGTTCACCACCGCAGCGTTCAGCAGTACGCCCAGGCGGGCGGTGAGTGCTTTACCACGTTTGGTGGCAGCCATCAGCACCAAGGCCGGAGTTTGTTCGCCGTTCACCTCTTTCAGGATATCCGCCAGGGTCTCAGCATAATTTTCAATGCGCTGCAGCGCAGAGGTTTTCTCCAGCACGTAGATGCCGTCTGCACCCAGAGACTTGAGCCGGGCAACCTGTTCGCTGTCCTGCACGAGGGCATAAACATGCTCGCCCCACTGGCGTGCACCAGCCATCAGTTCACCGTAGCGCTCAACGTTGTCGCTGAACACCCATACGTTTGTCAGTTTACTCATGATGATTTTCTCCAGTCGTGGGTTAGTTCAGCGCTTTTTTCAGATGGTCCGCCAGCTCGGCAATGGCTTCCGGCGAGTCGTTTTCCAGAATGATGCGTTGACGCTGTTTCTGTGGCGGTACGGTGATCTCGACCAGCTCGGCCAAAGGCGGCGTCTGGCTCCAGGCGATATCATTGGCTTGCCACTGATTGACCGGTTTTTTCCCGGCGCCGAGGATCGCCTTCATTGTCGGAATGCGGGGAACGTTAATATCTGAGGTTACGCAGATCACCGCTGGAAGCGGCAGTTCAAGCACTTCTACTTCTTCTTCGAGCGTGCGCTCAACCAGCACACGGTCACCGGCAAACTGGATTTGGCTGACGGCATTAACGGTAGGGAGCTGTAGGATCTCCCCAACCAACAGGCCCACCTGTTGTGCATACAAATCCCCGGAACCTTCACCAAACAGCATCAGGTCAAAGCCGATTTTATCTGCGGCGGCGGCCAGTGCGTGTGCGGTATCCATCGGCAGCGCGTTTTCCAGTTGTGCATCCTGCACCAGATAAAGCTCATGAGGGCCGCGCGACAGCACGTCCTTACGCACCTTGGAGTTTTGCAGCAGCGAGCCGCCCACGCAGAGCGCGGTAATCTGGTCGTTCTCGGTGGCCAGTTGGGTGGCGGCCTCGATCGCATTCAAATCGAACTGGCTGATTTTGGCTTCGGCGTGATCGAAATCGAGCGTACGTTGTGCGGTAACCACAATATCTTGCTCTTCGGGGACCAGCTTAAAGCAGGTTATTATTTTCATGATATCTCCTGTGGGTCGCTCGCTGGCGGCAGAGAGCGTTCTATCAGCGGAAAGGACAAAAAGCATGACAATATATTGCGAGTGCGCAGGGGGATTTACGACTGGATAATCTGTTTTTGTTGCTAACAATCTTGCAAAAAAACGGTTAACAACGGATGGATTGCCGTGCGGGAAAATGGTTTGCCAGTGAGTAAGGTAAGCCGGCGGCGCGAACGTCGTGATTTTATTTTCGTGCCATCTTGCATGCGGGGCAAACTATCTTGTTTTAGTCGTCTGGGCTCATATTGTATATTGTTTTCTGTCGCTCTATTTTAGCCACTGATCATTTTGCCAAAGCCAACTGTATTGTGTGGAGGTTGCCATGTTTCAGCGCTGTTTCGATAATAAAAAAGAAGCCCTTTTTGCGCAGGGGATGACGCCAAAACTCTCACGGTTCGTCATCAGTGACGATCCCAACTGGGAGTCTGGGCATCATGTGCATAATGATGAGAGCGAGCTGATTTACGTTAAGCAGGGGGTGGCCAGGCTGGTCATCGACTCCTCTTACTACGTGGCACACGCTGGTGATATCGTGGTTATTGAGCCTGGCCGACTCCATGCGGTAGCATCTGACTGCACCTCTCCGGCTACCACCTATACCTGTGCCGTCCATGGCTTCAAGTTTCAGGGCTGGGAAGAGAATCAGATTTTACAGCCTCACTCCTGCCCGGTAGTTTCCGTTGGGCAAGGGGGAGAGGTGATAAAAACGATCCTTCATGAACTCGGCGTGAGGCTACCCCAGCAGAAAAACGAGTTAACCTCATCGATTTACGATGCTTATGGTTATGCCCTCACCGCGCTGTTTTATGAGAACTTTAAAAACGCTTACCGTTCAGAGTTGGGATACATAAAGAAAGATGTGCTGGTGAAGGATGTACTGGTTTATTTGAATAATAACTATCGTGAAAAGATCACTCTCGAACAGTTAGCTAAAAAGTTTCGCGCCAGCGTCAGCTATATTTGCCATGAGTTTGCCCGCGAATATCATATATCACCGATTAATTACGTTATTCAGCGCCGGATCACCGAGGCCAAGTTTACGCTGACCAATACCGATAATAGCCTCAATGAGATCGCCTGGCGGGTAGGGTACGAAAACGTCGACCATTTTGCCAAATTATTTATGCGCCATGTCGGTTGTTCCCCAAGTGATTATCGTAAACAGTTCAATAATAACTTGGCAGAACCGGCGTATTTACCGGGTTGAATTCGCTGGTGGTTTATTAATAATTCGCCAGGAGGTTGGCTTATTGACTGCCTCCTGGCGTTTTATTACCTTATTTGCTCTGGTAGTCTTTCAGGATCTGGCGGCCAGCAATATAAATCATGATTTCATCAGTGCCACCGCCAATCCTTTCGCAGCGCACGTCACGCCAGAAGCGGGAAACGCGAGCCTCATCCGTATAGCCCAGCCCGCCCATGATCTGGATGGCGTCATCAATCACTTCCATCGCCGTACGGGCGCAGTGGAGCTTACACAGCGCGGCGCTGGTGCGCAGTGACTGTTTTTGATCCGCTTGCCAAGCGACTTTCATCACCATATTACGCATGTTGTCGACCTTGATTGCCATCAGCGCCAACTTTTCCTGGATCATCTGGTTATGGCCGATCGGCTTGCCGAAGGCGATACGCTGGTTGGCATAACGGGCGGCATCTTCAAACGCGCACTCGGCGAAACCGGCGCTGCGTGCGGCGTTGATCAGGCGTTCCATTTCAAAGTTGTACATCACATTGAGGAACCCCATGCCTTCTTCACCCACCATATCGCTCTCATCCACCTCAACGTTATCGAGGTAAACTTCGCAGGTGCTCAGCATGTGCCAGCCGATCTTGTGCAGCGGATTGACCTTAATGCCCGGCTTGTTGGATTCCATCCACCACAGGGTGAAGGCCTTCTTCGGATCTTTGGGCTCAGGGTCGCGTGCCAGTACCAACATGTACGGGTATTCTTTCGCACCGGTGATAAAGGTTTTTTGCCCGTTCAGATACACCTTGCCGTTTTTACGGGTGTAGGTGGTGGTCGCGGCGCTATTGTCCGAGCCTGCGCCCGGTTCGGTCAGGGCCAGCGCATAGGCCGGATCGCCGGTGGCCAGCGTGCTTTCTGCCGTCTTGCGCAACTGTTCGGCCGAACCGAAACGGCGCATGCTGTGAATACACTGGCCGTTGGTGATCAGGAACGCCGGTGCGCCACATTTGGAGACTTCCATCAGCGCCAGCATCTGGGTGACATAGTCCGCCGGTATGCCGCCGAACTCTTCTGGCACACCTAACAGAGAAATACCGCTATCGGCGAGCGCGCGCATAAACTCGGTAGGGTAGGTTGAGGTCTGATCGCAGGTGCGGAAATACTCTTCCGAAAAGTTATTGCCGATCAGTTCCCGAATACTGGCAAGCAGCAGTTCCTGCTCTTCAGTTAAAGAAAAGTCCATAGCCTTACTCCTTTTAATATACCGCTTCAGGTAAAGTGAAACCCATTACGCCGTCGATAAACAGTCTCTTGTCCATCAGTGTTAACTGCGGGGAAATAACCGGGGTGAAATCCATTTTTGCCAGAATGTCTTTTTCCAGATCCACTCCGGGGGCAATTTCAACCAGGTGCAGGCCATCAGCTTTGAGCGTAAAAACGGCACGTTCGGTGATGTAGCGCACGTCTAATCCCCGCTCGAGCGCGATTTTGCCGCTAAAGGTGATTTCCGGTAATTGCTTGATGAATTTTTTGACGCGACCTTCCTGCACAATATTCAGCTTGCCGTCGGTGATGTCGGTTTTTAAACTGCCGGCGGTGAGGGTGCCGCAGAACACAATCTTTTTCGACGTCGCGCTGATATCGATAAAGCCACCTGTGCCCATGATTTTGCCGTTGAATTTATGCACGCCAACGTTGCCCTGTTGATCTACCTCGGCAAAGCTCAGGTAACAGACATCCAGCCCACCTCCGTGGTAGAAATCGAATTGGGAGGTCATATCCAGGATGGCTCGGGTGTTGACGTTCGCGCCGAAGGCCACACCCTGAGAGGTAATGCCGCCGATGGGGCCGGTTTCGACCGTCAGCACGAAATCATCGGCACACCCCTCTTCGCGGGCGACCAGGCCGATACCGTCGGCAATGCCCACCCCAACGTTGCCCACCGCCCCTTTACGCATCTCAAATAGTGCACGTCTCGCTACCAGTTTGCGCTGGTTAAGTGGCAGGGCGATTTGGGTGCTGTCATCGAGCACGAAATCGCCGGAAATAAAGCGGTTTACCGGTGCGCCGCCATACAGCTGCGTCTGCTGTGGATCGACCACCACGATATCAACCAGATAGCCAGGGATACGCACTGATTTAGGGTGCAGCGTCGCCTTCTTGACCATCTTTTGCACTTGCATCATCACGATGCCGCCGTTGTTGTGCACCGCCTGGGCAATCACCAATGCGTCCAGATACATCACCTCGTCTTCGAACGAGGCATAGCCTTCGCTGTCGCAGGTGGTGGCGCGAATAAAGGCGATGTTGGGCGCAATGGCCTTGTAGTAGAGATATTCCTGGTTATCGATCTCGACCAGCTTGATGAGATCTTCTTTGGTCACTTCATTGAGTTTGCCGCCCTGCTGGCGCGGATCGACGAAGGTACCAATCCCGATTTCGCTTAAAATCCCCGGCTGGTGCGCCGCTGCGGCCCGCAGGGTTTGGGTCAACACGCCTTGGGGATAGTTGTAGGCCGCAATCTTGTTCTGCTCGGCCAGATCGGAGATGCGTGGGGATTGCCCCCAATGCCCGCACAGCGCCCACTTCACCAGCCCAACCTGTGCCAGCGGGCTGATGCCACGATCGGCCCGGTCACCTAACCCTGTCGGGCTGATTAATGACAGGTCACGCGGGGTTTGCGTGGTTTGATATTTTTCTGCCAGCGCGGTAATTAAGGTGGTGGCCTCCAGAATACCGCCACCGGCCCCTAATACGCACAAGGTGGCTTCGTCAGGAATATAATTTACCGCCTCTTGTGCCGATAATACCGGGACTCTGCCATTGATTCTTTTCGGCTTAACCAGATCCATAACTACTCCTGTTGATGACCGATGCATTTATTTTATTTTGCGGGGCAACCAAACCCACACGCAGGCGTGCGGATGCCGCAATTAAGCTGCATTAAAATTGAATGCTCTTTTTAGTGACTTGTTTTATTCGGCGGGAGTACTATTATTCCCGCCGAAAGTAATATCAGTGCACCACTGAATTAATGCAGTATCGTTAATATGGTGCGTAAATCCGTGACGGAGATTTGCCCAGGTGCGGAGGCTTTCTTGACGGCGCCAAAGGTAGCCGCTGAGCCAAAGGTTTCGCCCGCTAGCCGGGACACAATGCCGGTTTTGGCCATCGACATGGTGATTATCGGCCTGTGGGCATGCTTCTCGTGCATTTCCAGCGTCGCGGCCAGCAGCGTCAATACGTCACTTTTGTTTTGCGGCATCAGGGCGATCTTCGGAATATCGGCGCCCAATTCCTGCATTTTGCACAGGCGTTTGACGATTTCCTCCTGCGGCGGCGTTTTATGGAAATCATGATTCGACATGATGACTTTGACGTTCTTGGCGTGGGCATGGGCCACGGCCTCTTTGACCAGTTCGTCACCGGTAAACAGCTCCAGATCGATCATATCGACCAGGCCGCTGTCCACCGCCGCCAGATTGAGCGCGATATAGTCCTGTGCGGGCAACTCCTGCTCACCGCCTTCCTGCGCGCTGCGGAAGGTGAACAGCAGCGGCTTGTCGGCAATGATCTCTTTGATCTGATGTGCGGCGGCTATCACGTTGCTGAGCGTGGCAACATCCGCAAAATGATCGACGCGCCACTCCAGAATATCGAAATCGGCGTGACGATAATCCTGCGCTTCAGCCACCACACTAGGGATATCTTTACCCATCAGCGAGACAATGATTTTTGGCGCGCCTTCGCCGAACACAATGTTTTTTACGGTTATGGTTTTCATTTTTACCTTTTGCATGCTGTTTTGCCGCAATCAATAAGGTGGTGATTTAAGCCCATCACCACGCGCTACGGGAATGCTACGCCTCGAATCCCATCACCTGCTTAACGTATTCCAGTGGGAAATCCTTGCCAGTCCACAGTTTGAACTGTTCGGCGCCTTGCCATAACAACATGCCGTAACCGTCCACCGTTTTGCAACCTGCCTGTTGGGCCATTAGCAGCAACTTGGTCATGTGCGGGTTATACACGCACTCCGTCACCAGCAGTTCCGGGCGCAGCATGGCGATGTCGCTGACGATACTCTCGTTTTCCAACGGCTTCATCCCGACCTTGGTGCCATTAGTCAGGATATCCGCGCTGGCGATGGCGCTGGCAAACGCTTGCTGATCTGCCAGATCGGTCACTGTCACCTTGCAGTCGGTGTTGTCGTTGACCCGTTTGGCAAAGGCGAGCGCCTGTTCAAAGAACTCGTCCTTACGATTAAACAGCTTGATCTCTTTGATGCCTTCAACGGCGGCCTGTGCGCCGATGGCGGTAGAAGCGCCACCCGCGCCGACCAGCACCATGGTTTTGCCTTTGATATCAAACCCGGTTTCCTTGATGGCCCGAATATGCCCGGTACCGTCGGTGTTATAGCCGCGCAGATAGCCATCGTCGTTGACGATGGTGTTGATAGCGCCGACCAGTTTGGCTGCTGGCGTTAATTCATCGACATACTGGCAGGCAAACTGCTTGTTAGGCATCGAGACGCCGGTGCCGCGCATTTTTAACGCCTTCAGCCCTTCAATGGCGCTGGCGAAGGTGGTGGTGTCGACTTCGAAAGCCATATAGGTAAAAGGTAGCCCGACTTTATCCAACGCTTTATTTTGCATCTCTGGCGATAAGCTGTGTCTGATCGGATAGGCCATCAGCCCGATAAGCTCATATTTTGCGGTTACATCCATTCTAAACTCCTTGTCTAACCATGTTCGTGTGGGGCGCAAACCTGCGTAATTGCTGTTTTGGGTTATTGGAAAAAGCGCTCGCCCAATCGCAGGTCACTTTGCGGGACTTTGAATACTCTGTAATAGCGAATGAAGACGATGATGGCGGTAACAAAGGCCAGCAGGGCAAAGGCAATATCCAGCAGGATGATGTATTGCAAACCAATGGTGGAGAGGTAGCCGGTAATCAATGGGATCAAGAAGTTGGCTAACCCGCCCATCATCATATAAACGCTGGTGACCTTGGCTTTGCTTTTCGGGAAAAACTCCGACATGACGGAGACGCCAAGCTGCAATATCCCACCGGCGGCAGAGAAACCAATCGCAAAGGCGCCAAGGTTACAAACCAGCGGTGACGGATACAGATAGATAATGGTTGCCGCGATCACCGAAACACCGGCGTTAAACACGTTGGCCCACACCGGGCGTACGGTGCTTTTTAACAGCAGGGCGAAGATAAACACGCACATCAGCGAGCCAAGGCTATACCAGGAGATGGTTTTCAGCGCGTCGGCCTCCGCCATACCGGCAAATGCCATGGCGTATTTAGGCATCCAGACCACGATCACGTAGAAGGTAGAGAATGCGGCTACGCCGAAGATAACGGAGGAGACGCCCTCCAACCAGGCCAGCGGCTTACTGTTCATCTGCGGCAATTCTTTGGCCACGGAGGCATCAACCAGCTGGCTGGGGAACTTGCTTTTTAGTAGCAGCAAGGTGATCAGGACGAACAGGATCCCCGGGATAACCATCGCGTAGCCGTACCAGATGTGGCTGACCAACAGGTAGCTGACCAACATCGGGTATAACATCTGGCCGAAAGAGATCATGGCTTTTACCAGGATCACCGCCGAGCCGGAAGTCTTGGGATAGCTCTCCATCAGGGCAGGATAGCCGCCGGTATCAAGCGCCGCATTGGCAACGCCAACGCAAACCGCCAGGCCAAAGGCGACGATCAGATTAGGGCTGGCCGGGATGCCAAAGAAGAACAGAATATACAGGGCGACGCCGATCAAAATGGCGGCGCGGCGGCCAAACTTATCCGATATCACGCCAAAGAACAGAATACTGACTAGCCGGCCCAACCCAATGCCGGATATCAGGTAGGCAATACCCGCGTTGTCGGTGCCGAACTTCTCGGCCAGTGGCGTCATGTTTTGCGCCAGCGTAATGACGCTGGCGCCGTGGAGAAAATAACTCAAATAGATACTGATGACCGCTAACAAAAATGGCGCTTTGAAGGCCTTGCTCTGGCTCATGCTGTTCTCCGCTTGTCGCTAATTTTTTACGTTTTTGGATCCAGGGGACCTGTTGTTCTGGTGGCCTTTCTTTTTAATCAATCGTTAATCATTGCGGGAAAGTAATGGGTGAAAATATCCCGGTAAGTCACACTGCGGTAAATAACTTGGGTCATGGATAACCGCCAATACACCGGCAACCTGACGTGTGCTGAGTATAGGTAATGCAGTAGGTGATAAATACGTAATATGCCGTTTTAGTTTTCAACTTTATTGCAGGGAAAGATGCTGAGACGGTGCTTGATGGTGTTGCCGAATTGTGCCGGTATTTCCCCAGTTAAATTAGGTGCGAAGGGCTGTAGCCAGGTGTTTCCTTTTTGGGGGCAGTGAAAGCTAATGGTTATTAACAAGCTATTTACTTTGTCTGGGGCTCAGCTGCTGACGGAATAATGTCTCATATTGCATACGGTCATAATAATATTGTCTCTGCAGCCAGCCGGAGGAATAAAACCACATTTTTCAACCGGCTCATAACGTAGGGGCGCTGCATGCTGCGCCCGTTTATCTGCGTGTTCAGGAGGAGGTAAAAGGTGTGGGATCAGTTGATAACTTGGGCCATCTTGAAGGGACGGTTAGCTTCTTTATGGCTACGGTAGCCAATAAACAGCGCCAGTAGAAAACCACAGGCTGCAATAGCGGTATCGAACCACATAATGTTGGCGATACTGGTTTCGGAAATCTTGGCGGTAATCAACGGAATGGTGAAGGTTGCGAGGCTGCCAGCGCTGTAATAGATGCCGGTGGCTTTGCCTTTCGCATTGGGAAGGCAGGTAGCCATCAGCGTCAGCCCCAACTGCATGACCCCGCCTGCGGCAGAGAAGCCGATAACAAAGGCGAAAACCATCACGACGTACATGTTGGGATACAGGCAAACGGTGAGTAAGGTAATGAAAGAGATAAAGGTATACAGCATCAGAAAGGTGGTTGATTTAAACCTTTTCTTTACCAGCCCGGCGGTGATGAATACGCACATCAGTGAGCCGATGGTGTAGATGCTCAGCAGCTTGATCGACATCGTATAGCTCATACCCGCCACAAACTGGCCATACTGTGCCAGCCACTGGCTGATCAGGTAAAAGGTGGCCATGGCGATATAGCCATAGAGGGTATAGCTGATCAGATCAACAATGGAACAGCGGTGATTGTCATCTGTAGCTACATCGGGCTCGGCGGCCACTCGTCGCCCCGGGTGCGCGGGGAATGGGCAGCGCAGCAGGAACAGGCCGTTGAGCAGCATAATGCCGGCGGCGATCAGGAAGGACCAGCCAAACCAGACCTCAGCCCAGACCAGCAGGCTGATGACCATCGGCAACATAAACTGGCCGCCGGAGACAAAGGCTTTGATCAAGATATTGGCAGTGCCTGGCGACTTGGGGAACGCCTCCATCAGCGTAGGGTAGGTGCCCGAGTCGAGAAAACTGTTGGCGACGCCGGCTAAAAAACCAAATACATAAGCGATAATAATGGTGTGGCTAAGCAGAATGCCGAAAAAGAAGCCCAAATAGCACACTATCCCCAGGAAAATAAAGGGTCTGCGGCCAAAACGATCGGATAACATGCCGGTGATTAATAACACACTTAGCCTGCCAATGCCCAAAGAAGAGATGACGATAGAGATGCCTGCGGCATCGGTGTGCCATTGTTCTGCCAGATAAGGCATATTCAAGCTGATTAATATCACCCCCATACCGTGCACCAGATAGTTCAGATACAGCCCCAAGGCCGTTGGTACATACTTGTTTTCCATAGGTTGTTGCTCAGAAACTCGTTCATAATAAATAATTCGTGCCGGGAAAAACGGCTGGGCACGAGATTGTTACAGGCGTTAGCCTGCTGTCAGGAGTGATAGTCAGTTAAAACTATGGGCAGGCGGTGTTGATAAGCCGTCCTTATTAAATTCCATCCAGGTTAACGAGCGCGATTTATCCTATTAGTTTGGGTTAACATAGCCGCTCTAGATCATAAGCATAAAGTTGTGCGGCAACCGACTGATAAATTTTCCATTCCAGATAATCACCTTGGGGGTAAACAGCCAGGAAGGACGCATAATCGGGGAAGAAGCGCATGGTGTTATTCCCAATGCGATTGTTGATCTTGTCGATGATGGCGTTGATGTGGGTTTTTCTTTTTTTAATCATTTTTGTGAATGTATCAATAATAGCGTTCGGTATTTCACTTTCACCACGCTCCCATTGTTGCCATGTAGCTAAATTGTTGTCAGGTGAAATATAGGTCGCACATTCTTCGACCGTCATAAAAAAAAGCTGACGCAGTGCCTGCAGTTCTAAATGATTCATGATGACGCAGATCCACGTTAGAGAAAACCATGCAGAATAAATAGCATTATTGGGCGTTTTTCGTCTTGAACAGGGTCACACTATTTGGTGCAATATTATTTGTTGCCGGGGTGTGAATATATTACCGCATTATGGCTTTTTAATTGGCTTAAATGTAAAGCCATATTGCCGGAGCGACGTATCGACACAATATTGACCGCTTATCTGGGGCAAGGGAAGAAAACACATATGAAAATTCAAATGTGTTGTTGACTTGAAAGTGCCTGTGGGTATGATTTATCCACCGAACGTAGTGGAGAGACCGATGACCCTGACTTCCTTGCAGCTGTTCAAAATCCTGTCGGACGAAACCCGCCTGGGTATCGTGTTGCTGCTCAAACAGCTGGGTGAACTGTGCGTTTGCGATCTTTGCACCGGGCTGGAAGAGTCGCAACCCAAGATATCGCGCCACTTGGCAATGCTCAGAGAGTGCGGGTTGCTGTTGGATCGTAAGCAGGGCAAGTGGGTGCATTATCGTCTTTCCCCGCATATTCCTGCCTGGGCAGCCCTGGTTGTTGAACAAGCCTGGTTGAGCCAACAGGACGAAGTCCACACTATGGCACGTAAGCTGGCAGCGGCGAATGGCTCCAACGAGGGTAAAACCCTGTGTAGCTAAATTTTTTGCGCAAACACATATGAAAATACATATATAAATCTTGAGGTGGTAAGTATGTTATTGGCTGGGGCGATATTTATCCTGACCATTGTGCTGGTGATCTGGCAGCCGAAAGGGTTAGGGATTGGGTGGAGTGCCACACTTGGCGCGGGGCTGGCCTTGCTTACCGGAGTGGTGCAGATTGCCGATATCCCGGTGGTGTGGAATATTGTCTGGAATGCCACGGCGACCTTTATCGCCGTGATCATGATCAGCCTGTTGCTCGATGAGTCTGGCTTTTTCGAATGGGCTGCGCTGCATGTCTCCCGTTGGGGAAACGGGCAGGGGCGCCTGCTGTTCACTTACATCGTGTTACTAGGCGCAGCCGTGGCGGCTTTGTTTGCCAACGATGGAGCAGCGCTGATCCTGACCCCCATCGTGATCGCCATGCTGTTGGCGCTTGGGTTCAGCAAAGGCACCACGTTGGCGTTTGTCATGGCTGCCGGGTTTATTGCTGATACCGCCAGTCTGCCGCTGATTGTGTCCAATCTGGTCAATATCGTCTCGGCAGACTTCTTTGATCTGGGGTTCACGCAATATGCTTCGGTGATGGTGCCTGTCGATATCGCTGCGATTATCGCGACGCTGGTGATGCTGCACCTGTTCTTTCGCAAGGACATTCCGCCGACCTATGATCTTGAACGACTGAAACAACCGGCGAAAGCCATCAAAGATCCGGCCACGTTCAAAACTGGCTGGGTGGTATTAATCCTGCTGTTGGTGGGTTTCTTCGTGCTGGAGCCGCTCGGCATTCCGGTCAGCGCTATTGCTGCCGTGGGGGCGCTGATCCTGTTTGCGGTGGCCAAAAGAGGCCATGCCATCAACACCGGGAAGGTGCTGCGCGGTGCGCCTTGGCAAATCGTCATTTTCTCGCTGGGGATGTATCTGGTGGTTTATGGCCTACGCAACGCCGGGCTAACGGAGTACCTCTCCGGCGTGCTGAACTTGCTGGCGGAGAATGGTTTATGGGCCGCCACGCTTGGCACCGGCTTCCTGACTGCGTTCCTGTCATCCATTATGAACAATATGCCAACGGTGTTGATTGGCGCGCTGTCCATTGAGGGGAGTACTGCGTCAGGAGTGATTAAGGAGGCCATGATTTACGCCAACGTTATTGGCTGCGATCTGGGGCCAAAAATCACGCCGATTGGCAGCTTGGCAACGCTGCTCTGGCTGCATGTCTTGTCACAGAAAAACATGACGATCACCTGGGGATATTACTTCCGTACCGGAATTATCATGACCGTACCCGTGTTGTTGGTCACGCTGACGGCCTTGGCGTTACGTCTATCCATCACTTTGTAGCGAGGAACACCCATGATTACGATTTACCACAACCCGGCCTGCGGCACCTCGCGTAATACGCTGGCGCTGATTCGCAACAGCGGTACAGAGCCAACGATCGTCCATTATCTGGAGACACCCCCCAGCCGCGCTGAACTGGCGAAACTCATTGCAGACATGGGGATCAGCGTGCGGGCCTTGCTGCGCAATAACGTGGAACCCTACGAGCAGTTAGGGCTGGCAGCAGACGTCTTCACCGACGAGCAACTGATTGACTTTATGCTGCAACACCCGATTCTGATTAACCGGCCGATTGTAGTGACGCCGCTGGGGACCCGCCTATGCCGCCCCTCCGAAACGGTGCTTGATATCCTGCCCGATCCGCAAATAGGGGCATTGGCCAAAGAGGACGGCGAAAAGATTGTTGATGTCTCCGGCAAACGGATTAAGTAAATCGGGAGGCGCGCCAGCGCCTCTCTAATTCCCCGTTTATCACCCCGCCTTGGCCGTATTAAACGGCGGCTTGGCGAACCACACCAGCAGGGTCAGCATCAGGAATACCCCGGCAGAGAGATAGAAAATATCGTTGGCCGACATCAGCAGGCTCTGCTGGGTAATTTGATCGTTGATATAGGTCGCGGCTTGCTGCTGATTGAACCCCAGATGTTGCAGATGGTGATCCAGGTTGATCGCAGCCGGGTTGAATTGCGTCACTGACTGCGTCAGCTGCGCATGGTGAAACGATTCCCGGTGGCTCCACAGGGTCATGGTGAGTGACGTGCCGATCGAGCCAGATAACGTCCGGAAAAAGTTGCTCAGGCTGGTGGCCGCTGCGAATTTTTCTGGTGCGAGCCCTGACAATGAAATGGTGGTCAGCGGCAGGAAGAAGCAAGCCACGGCGAAGCCTTGCATCAGCTGCGGCAACACCACGGCAGTAAAATCAATCGCCGGATTAAACGTCATTGCACGCCAGTAGTAGCAACCGGCATACACGATAAAGCTAAAGGTCACCAATACCCGCATATCAATACGATCGCCGTAGCGGCCAATCAATGGCGCGATCAGCAGCGGCATCAGCCCGATGGGGGCATAGGCCAGCCCTGCCCACACCGAGGTGTAATCAAACACCGTCTGTAGCAGTTGCGGCATCAGCACAATGGCCCCGGCATAAATCAGATACGCACAACTGATACACAGGATGCCGATGCTGAAGTTACGTGAACGGAACAGGCTCAGATCGATGATCGGGTTATCGTTGGTAGCTTCCCAGATAACCAGCAAAATCAGCGCGACTACGGCGATCACGGCCAACACAATCACGGTGGTAGAGTTAAACCAGTCGAGGTCTTTACCTTTATCCAACATGATTTGCAGGCTACCCACACCGAGCACCAGTAGGCTCAGGGCGAACAGGTTGATTTTTACCGGCTCGGTGGGCGTTTCTCTTCCTTTCAGCTTCCATGCGGTAATGGCAACGACGATGATGCCGAACGGAACGTTGATTAAGAATATCCAGCCCCAGTCGTAGTTATCGCAAATATAGCCCCCAATAATCGGGCCAAAGATCGGGGCGATAATCACCGTCATCGACCACAGCGCCAGCGCGATATTACGTTTCTCCGGCGGGTAGTTGCGCAGCAGCAGGCTTTGCGACAGTGGGATCAACGGGCCTGCGACCAATCCCTGAATGACGCGGAAAAAGATCAGCATATCGAGATTGGTGGAGAACCCGCAGCACAGCGACGCCAGTGCAAACAACGTCACCGAAGCTAAAAACAGCTTACTTTCGCCGAACCGCTGCGCCAGACGCCCGGTTATCGGGATGGAGATCGCATTGGCGACGCCAAACGAGGTGATCACCCAGGTTCCTTCGTCCGTAGAAGCACCCAGGAACCCGGAAATGGTGGGAATGGCGACGTTGGAGATGGTGGAGTCCAACATCTGCATAAAGGTCGCCATCGACAGCGACAGCGTCACCAGGATCAATGACCAGCCTTTTAACGGCAGCAGTGTGTTGTTGCTCATAAATCACATCGCATTGGCTTTGATGATGTCTTGGATTTCCCCATCGATACTGGAGGTATCGAGCACCAGCGCCTGGCTTTGGTAAGCCGGTTTCAGGCGTTGGGTGGTAGATAGGGCAGGGCCGTTGGTGTTGTTTTCGCGCAAGGTCACCGTGGTGGATAAGCCAATTCGCAGTGGGTATGCCTTGAGCTGTTCCGCATCCAGGGTAATACGCACCGGCAGGCGTTGAACCACTTTGATCCAGTTACCGGTGGCATTCTGCGCGGGCAGCACCGAGAACGCGCCGCCGGTCCCCATATTGATCCCTTCAACCACGCCGTCGAACACCACGTTGCTGCCATACAGATCGCTCACCACGCTCACCTTTTGCCCAATGCGCACGCCGCTGAGCTGGGTTTCCTTGAAGTTGGCGTCAATCCACAGTTGATCGGCCGGGACGATGGACAATAAGGCCTGGCCAGCACTGAGCGTTTCGCCCACCTGCACATTGCGTTGAGCGACATAGCCGGTCACCGGGCTGCGAATTTTGGTGCGTTGAAGCGCGAGCCAGGCTTCGCGCATTTGTTCTGCCGCCAACAGGATGGCCGGCTGCTGTTCAAGCGTGGAGTTCTGGATCAGGATACGATTGCTGCGATATTGCTCGATAGCAACGTCCAGCGCTGCTTTGCTGCTGCTAACGGCATTGCGCGCATGTTGCAGGTCTTCTTTTGAAAAAGCCCCCGCACCCATCAATTGGGTACGGCGTTGATAATCGGCCTGTGCTTGTTGGTAAGCGATTTTAGCCTGGGCAATATTGGCGTTATATTGTGCGTCGTTGACATAGATCTGTTTGGTTTTTCTCACCGTTTCCGCCAGCTTATTTTTGACTTTTTTAAAGTTGAGGTTGGCATCGGTATCATCTAAATTGACCAAGACATCCCCTTGCTGGACTAAATCGGTATTGGTGTAATTCACGCTGACCACGCTGCCGTTAACCTGCGAAGAAATAGTGACCTGATTGCCCATTACATAGGCATCATCGGTGCTTTGCACATTGCGTGAATTGAAATACCACCAGGTTGCACTGGCCATGGCCGCAATAATAATCACCATTAGAAAAATGAGCAGCCACTGCTTTCTTTTTTCTAATGGTGTTTTCACCTGATTACTGTCTGACTGTGGTGGTTGTGGCATGGCAAAACCCTTGCTTGTCTGTTTTATGAGCAATAGCAAACCATTACGCTGCTGTGGGCAATAAGCTCAGCGCGTAATTTATTCATTGAATGGCTTGGTTAATCACCTTCAGCTTAAAGCGGCATAGGCCTATGGGAAGAAACGCTGAAAGTTCGTAGTGATTATAAAAGCAGGTGTTGCCGTAACACAGCAGAGACATCGGAAATCATTGCAGGCAGCGTCCTACACGTGAAGTCCATCCTGCAACTACAGGTACAGGGGAAGGGGAGTGAATATGCCACAGATTGACTTCGGCTCCGTACAGCCCCCTCTCCCTTTTGGAGTGTACAGACCGGGGACATCATGAACACTTGTTCGGGGACATGGTAGACACTTACAACATAGGTATGAGTACTTCTGAGTGGAGCTGCTTATGCCGTGGAATGAGAGATCTGCCATGTCATTACGTACCGAGTTTGTGCTTTTCGCCTCGCAAGAAGGCGCTAATATCCGTGCGCTATGCCGTCAGTTCGGCATAGCGCCTGCTACCGCATACAAGTGGTTACATCGCTGGCAGTCTGATGGGCGCGCCGGTCTGAACGAACGTTCTCGAGTGCCACACCATTCCCCTTCCAGAACACCCGATATCGTTGTCCAACACCTCCGCGCTGCGCATCTGGTCCATCCGATGTGGGGGGCGCGCAAGCTCAAGCGGTGGCTTGAGATGCAGGGGCATACGTTACCTGCCGCCAGCACCGTGCATAACCTGATGCGCCGCCATGACCTGCTACCGGGTGGCCCATCACCAGCGCCCACTGTTGGACGCTTTGAACATGATGCACCGAACCAGCTCTGGCAGATGGACTTTAAAGGCCACTTCCCCTTCGCCGAAGGGCGTTGCCATCCGCTGACCCTGCTGGATGACCATTCACGCTTCTCGCTCTGTCTGGCGCACTGCCCAGACGAACGACGCGTCACCGTGCAGTCTCAGTTGGTAGCGGTGTTCGAACGTTATGGCTTGCCGGAGAGAATGACCATGGATAACGGTGCGCCCTGGGGCGACACGACGGGCAGTTGGACCGCACTGGAACTGTGGCTGATGCGTCAGGGTATCCGGGTGGGACACTCGCGGCCTTATCATCCTCAGACTCAGGGTAAGCTGGAGCGCTTCCACCGCAGCCTGAAGGCAGAGCTCCTGCAGGGGCGGTGGTTTACCCATGCCGCGCAGTTGCAGGAGGTGTTCGACGCCTGGCGAGAAACCTACAACCTGGAACGCCCACATGAAGCCCTGTCAATGGCGGTACCGGCGTCCCGTTATCAGCCTTCATCGCGACAGTACAATGGTAATCCAGCGGCAGCCGAGTATGACGAGGGGGTCTTGGTCAGGAAAGTGGATGTCAGTGGAAAACTGAGTCTGAAAGGGATGGGCCTGAAAGTGGGCAAGGCCTTTATCGGTGAATATGTCGGACTGAAGGAAAGTGAGAGAGAGGGCTACTACGAGGTATGGTGGTACAGCACGAAAGTGGGGACGATCGACCTGAGAAATAGGTCGATCATCATGGGTAAAGGATGTTAAAAAGTGTTCACCATGTCCTTGAACACCTGTTCACCATGTCCCCGGTCTGTACATGGAGAGAGTTGGGGTGAGGGGACAACAGCGAATTAGAACTATAAACAGGGTTATGCTATAAGCTCGTAGATAGCTTGAAATCCTTAAGATATTTCGTAAGCGAAGAAACATCGTTGACCAACGCTGCCCGTGTTTTTTATATGACCAGGAAACGACAATGAGTGAAACCAAGTCTTTGAGCGCCGTAATTGTTGACGACCATCCTCTGGCTCGTATGGCAATCAAGAACCTGCTGGAAAGTGAAGGCATTAGCGTCATTGGCGAGGCGGGGGACGGGGCAGAGGCGCTGCTACAGGTGGCGCAGCAGCAGCCAGACGTGGTGATTGTCGACGTCGATATTCCCATCATGAGCGGCATTGAGGTGGTTGAAAAGCTCAGAAAGCAGCAGTTCAGCCAAATCATTATCGTGGTTTCCGCCAAAAACGATCTGTTCTACGGCAAGCGTAGCGCGGATGCCGGGGCCAATGCGTTTATCAGTAAAAAAGAGGGTATGACCAATATCATCGCCGCGGTGCATGCTGCCCAGAATGGCTACAGCTATTTTCCTTTCTCACTGAACGGTTTTGTCGGCAGTCTTTCTTCGGAACAGGAAATGCTGCTGTCGCTCTCCAGCCAGGAGATCAAGGTGATGCGTTCCCTCCTCAGCGGGGCAGATAATATGCAGATTGCGGCGGCGATGTTTATCAGCAATAAAACGGTCAGCACCTATAAAAGCCGTTTAATGGAGAAGCTTGGCTGTAGCTCGTTAGCCGATCTATTTGCTTTCGCCAACCGTAATAAAATTGGGTGAGTGCATGCTAAAACGGGTATTGGGGTTTTGGCTGGTTTTACTGTGTCTGATGCTGCCTGCACAAGCCGTGATCAACGGGCCGATCACGTTAGCGCTGTCGAGTAACTACATAGTTACGCCTCCGGCCACCCCATTTAGCTACGGCGATCTGGCATGGCTGGCGCAAAAATACAGCCTTACCGTTGCCGTGTACGATGCTGAATCGCCGCCGCTGAGTATAAATAGTGCCATCGGGCGCTATCGGGGAATGAATGCGGATTATCTTGTGCTGCTGGGAAAGACTCTGCATATCCATGTGACCGTCAAACTCTACGCCGATAAGCAACAGGCTTTGGCCGCACTTCGTGCGGGCAACGTCGATCTTGTTCTCAGCCAGCCTGCTGAGGGTAGACCGCTAGGGGCGCCTTATATTACCAGCTTGCCTCTGGTGAAAGGCTATCCAACTCTGGTGACGCGGACTGCCGAGGTGATGAAGCCGTTTAACTATAATAGCGACAAGGTCAGGGTGGCTATCACCCGGGATTTCCCCCCAGAATCATTTATTAAACAGGCATTTCCTAACGCCAGCGTCGTTTCTTTTGCCAATGAATATCAGGCGTTGGCCTCGGTGGCCAACCAGCAGAGTGACTACTTTCTCGGCAATAACCTCACCACCAGTTTTATTATCGCGCGCGATTTCTACCAGACGCTGGGAATGGTGAAGTTCTGGCAAGAGCCGCAAAGCAGCAACGTGTTTATTGCGCTCGATAGCCAGCGGCAGTTAGTTAACATTATCGACAAATTTATCGGTTCGCTGGCCGAACCTCTGCACAGCCAGATTGCTCAATCGTGGATTGATATGGGTAACCTCACATTTTTAACCAAGGACCTGGCTTTTACCCCACAGGAAACTCGCTGGCTGGAAAAACACCGCAAGTTGCGCGTAGTGATTAATCCTTATTATGCCCCGTTCAGCATGGTGGATGAAAACCAGGAAATACGTGGGCTGGTTGGCGATATCCTTAACCTGATCCAACTGCAAACCGGTTTGACCTTTGAACCGGTGATCGCCAATACCAATGAAGAGATGGCCAGCATTATACGTAGTGGCGATTGGGATATCCTGTCTGCGGCAACGTACAGCCCAGAACGGGAAGAGCAGATCGCCTTTACCCATCCATTTTTGGCAACCCCCTTTGTGATGGTCACCCGCGTTTCAACCAAGAATAGCGAAGAGTTGAAGGCCGGTATGCAAGTGGCCATTCCGGCCTACCACACGTTATCGGACCAGCTAAAGGCCAAATACCCAGGTGTGCAATGGGTCGAGGTAGAGAACACCATAGCGGCGCTGGGCATGCTGGATCGGTGGGAAGTAGATGCGGTGCTATCCACGCAACTCGCCTCGCGCTACATCATCGATCACTATTATCCCAATCGGTTGAGCTACTTCCGTATTCCCGGCGAGCGCATCGCCCAGATCTCCTTTGCCGTTCCACGTGGTTCACAAGAATTACAAAGCATTCTGAATAAGGCGCTCGACGATATTCCCCCCAAAGAGATGCTGAATTTGGCCGGGAAGTGGGTAAAAACCCCCGAAGTGAAAATTGACACCTGGAACCTTTATAATCGGCCTTTTTACCTGGTGATCGTTCTGGCTACGCTGCTGGTTGTCAGCAGCTTGCTGTGGGGAGCCTATCTACTGCGGGCCATCCGTAAAAGCAAAGAGGCACAGGCTGCGCTGGAGTATCAGCTCGGTTTCCGCCAGACCTTATTCAACTCGATCCCCGTACCGGTGTACGTAATCTCGTTGGAAGGCGAGCTTGAAAGCTACAACAGCGCCTTCGGGGCCTTCTTCACCCCCGAGTTACATGCCGCGATGCATCATTCATTGTTCGATCGCCGTCATCCGCTGGCAGACATTTTTGCAGCGCTTCAACCCGATATCCAGCAAGGGCTGCAAGTCAACCAGGTTATCCCTCATCAACTGGTGCTGAATAATGGTACGGAAGAGCGCCTGATCCTGCACTGGTTAACGCTGTGCCAACTGCCCGCCAACACGCCGCCAACGCTGATTTGCGGCTGGAAGGACATTACCGAATCCAGGCAACTGATGGGGGCGTTGCAGGTGGAGAAAGACAAGGCTATCGATGCCAATCGGGCCAAAAGCACTTTCCTTGCCACCATGAGCCATGAGATCCGTACGCCGGTGAGTGCGATAATGGGGTTCCTGGAGTTACTGACTACTCACAGCCAAAGTCCGGCAGCAGAGAAGGAATCTATTCAGCTGGCTTATTCCACCGCTCAGTCACTACTCGGCCTGATTGGCGATGTGCTGGATATGGAAAAAATTGAGTCTGGCAACTTTGAGCTGGCGCCAGAATGGGTGGATCTGGCCTCGTTGTTAGCTACGACGGTCAGTAGCTTTGAAGGGGTGGCCACGCTGAAAAACCTGCGGCTGTCGGTCGATTACCGCCTGAAAAAAACGCAGGCGCTGTGGCTCGATCCGCAGGCGGTGAAACAGGTGCTGGCCAATCTCCTCAGTAACGCCATCAAATTTACCGTTGAGGGTGGGATCGAGGTGATAGCGCAAACGCATGCGCAGGGCACCGAGCAAACTCGCCTGACGCTGAGCGTGAGAGATAGCGGGGCGGGCATTAGCCCGCAGGAACAGCAACATCTGTTCAAGCCCTTTAGTCAGACCAAGTGGGGCAAACAACAGACCGGATCGGGATTGGGTCTGACGATCTGCCGTGAGTTGGTTGAACGCATGGCCGGTACCATAGACATGGCCAGCCAGCCGGGCAAGGGCACCACCATGACGGTGACGCTCACCACCGCGGTTGCGGATCTGGAAAGGGTTACCGCCGTTTCATTCACACCTAAATCGCTCGTCAGTGGGCCTACAGCGCTGAGGATTGTGATTGCTGACGATCACCCCACCAACCGGCTGCTGCTGCGTCGTCAGTTGGCTACGCTTGGCTATCGGGTCGACGAGGCCATTGATGGTGTGGCAGCCCTGGCCTTGATTGAGGCCAATCCGTACGATCTGCTCATCACCGATCTCAACATGCCTAATATGGATGGCATAACGCTGACCCGTCGGGTGCGTGAATTCAATCAGGACATCATTATCTGGGGGCTAACCGCCAACGCACAGGCCGAAGAGAAAGAGCGCTGCCTGGCGATGGGCATGAACCTGTGCTTGTTTAAACCGGTAGATTTACCGCAGTTGGAAGCGGCGTTGCAAAGCGTGGCAGGGCCTTCGCAGGCCGATCCACTCAGCGAGTTTATCGATATGGCTACGCTGCAGGCTCTCAGCTTGGGTGACAACGCCCTGATGCGCCAGATGCTTGCACAGTCGCGCCTGGAAAATGACCAAGATTTGCTGGCGGCGAGAAAGGCACTCCACTCTCAGGATTGGCCAACTCTGCAAAGCCATTTACACCGCATAAATGGTACAGCTCAGCTGCTGGGGGCCACGTCACTACATCTGCTTAGCGAAGAACTGGAAAATGCGCTGGCGACTCAACAGCATGAGGCGGTGATCGAAGAGGGCATGCGCGAGCTGGAACAGTTGCTGCAGGGGCTGAATGCAGCTATTGAGGCATTTTCCCGCCCATAGGTATATTCATACCCAGTAGGGGCGCGGCTTGCTGCGCCCCTTGATATAAGCCTACGGGTGTAGTCCCGCGCCTACAGTATCTACCAATCGCTCTGATATCTTCGTTATGAGGTCTGGTTTAATATCCTTATCAAGTTTGGTTCTGTCGCATTAAGGCGCTGTTCGGTAACCGCAGCATTTGCTGACTTGTTGTCGTTAATGCGATAGAACCCATAAATCGTTCTCCATCGATGTTATAGAACGATCTCATTCATGGGTATAGGCAACAGATGTGCAGCATTTTCCCGTAACCAATAGAGCAATCCGGTCGACGTATTGGTACCCAGTTTCTTCATTGCGTTTATCTTATGGGTGCTCAGGGTTTTCGGACTAATCAAAAGCACATCTGATATCCTTTTTGGGCTAATACCCTGGACAATGTAGTCGAGGATTTGCCTCTCTCTATTGGACAATGTTGAGGCCAGGCAAGGTTTTTTTTCTTCAGAAGGTTGAGCAATGAATACGTCCCTAAGTTTTCGAATGATTTCCTCAGGACGTGTATTGTAGGAAAAAAGAGCATCTTCACAGCCACATGAACAAGGTGTTTTCATCGGCGTGTTAGGGATATGTTCAATGATAAAAATCCTGCGATATGTTGATGTCTTTGCGCAGACAAGCTGTGGGTGGTAGGGCGACGCATCGCAGAATAGAATATCTGCACTCTCCCTCTGTCCCTCTCCAATAATAAAGGTGGTCAGGATGCCAAGACCATCAAAGTAGGCACGGATAATACTTTGTAAGCCTTGAGAAAAATAGTTGTCTCGTAAGCGTATGCAAATTGTCAAACTGGGGGTTGTGGAGGGTTTTTTTAACACTCGTCGCATCTTCATTTTCATGTGCTGAACCCCCTCGAAATATAGCGTATCGGTATTCATGTAAACTAAGTCCAGTATTTTATCTTATCAGTTAATAACGGTTGTCGTTCAAATAACAATCGCATGTCAGGCTTTTTATCACCACAAGGATGAAGGGGTACCTAACGAAATGGTTTGTTTTTCATGGGATTGATCTCTGAACGCGTTTCAGATCAATACACTATCATATGTGCATCTCGCGATCTAAAACACTACATAAACGAAATCAATTAGAATATTATTCTGTTATGTGGCTTTATTTGGCGTTTCGATCTGATTTTGCATCCATTTAACACTTATATTTAGAATAAAGGATCGTTTTAATGGTTTCGCATATTGTTGTTGAGGGTTTGTTTAGTATTTTTCCGTAGTATGGCGCTCGTTACACGATTAATCATAATTACCTTAAATGCCCGCGTGGGTATTAGGGTTTTAAGGGTTTGACCGCGTCTCGCTCTATATTTACACCCGTGATGATGTGCTCTGCGCTGGTCAGTCGGCGTTGGTTGCACGTAAAGAAATTAATTTTAGCAATACACTTTTTAGTAAAGGAACCATGATGAGAAGAATTATCGCACTAGCACCCGCCGCTTTGATTGCGGCCATGGTGGGTAATGTGCAAGCGGCCACTCAGGCTGACGTGATGTTGCAAGGCACCATCGCTGATACCACCTGTGAAGTGACCGCTAACCATGGCGCGGCGACGCTGAATGTGGGGGCTTACGCTAAAACTCAGTTTACTGCAGCGAAAAAACAGGTGGGTAGTGAGCCTCTGTTTGTGACGTTGAAAAATTGTTCCCCAGATGCGAATGGGGCATTGCAGGTGACCGGCGTGGTTGGGACGGAAAAGGATGTGTTCCTCAGCGATATTGGCCAGGCTGCAGGTTTCATGCTGACTCCGGAAGATAGTACGACTGCGGTCGCTAATGGTGTCAGCATCCCTGTGACTGCGGATAAAGATGGCTCACTGGAGTACACCTTTACCGCGGGCATGGCCGTGTTAAATAAAGAAGCTGTTCAGCCTGGGAGCTATCACGCCCCCATCAAAATCTCCTACGTAAGCAATTAATATTATCCAAAGGAAAGAGAGGGGGTACCGCCTCTCTTTCCTTCCTCCATAATATAGAGAACATTATGACGTTATATCAAAAGCTGAGTCTCACTTTATGCTTGAGCACCCTGTGGGTCCAGCCAACGCTAGCCAGTATTAGCGTTGGTTCGTCACGTATTATTTTCCCCAGCGCGGAAAGCAGCCAAAGTGTTGAGATTAATAACCGTTCGCCAAATCAACCCTACCTTATTAATGTCGGCATTTCAGAGAGTCTTTCGGCTAAATCGTCAGATAGCACGTTTATCACTACGCCTGCGCTATTTCGTATTGAACCCGGGGCAAGCAACAAGGTGCGTATCTTAAAAAAGCCGAATACATTACCCCGGGATCGGGAATCAGTGTTTTATTTTAGCGTATTGGCCATACCCGCGAGTAAGTCGGGGGAGGCCAATGATAACAATCATCTCGATGGCTCGATCCAGGTAGCGACGGGCAATACCATTAAGCTGTTCTACCGGCCGAGTGACTTGTCGATGACGCAGAAAGAGGCGATGGGAAAGTTACAATTCTCCAGGCAAGGAAACCACGTCCGGGTTTCTAATCCAACGCCCTATTTTATTTCGCTGAACCAATTAGTGATTGATGGCAAGAAAATCAAGTTGGATGTGGTTAAAGGCACCAGCATGGTGGCTCCCTTTGCCGCAAATGTCTATCCGGCCATTGTGGGTATAGGGGCGGCGCAATGGAAAGCAATCAATGACTATGGCGGAGAGGAGACGTTCCATGCCACGGTTAACTAAATATATCGCTCTCGCCATGCTGTTTGTTTCATCGGGCATGTTGGCGAACACGGTGAGGGCGGCGAAGACAGCAATAAGTGCCGACATTACCGATGGTACATGTCAGGTCTCAGTTGACAGCAGCAGTATCGCATTTGGCAAAAGAGATCCCTCGCAGTTTGCAACCGGTACGGCAGAGATACGTCCGCTGGCGGTTAACCTCAATTGTGAAAACATGGCTGGCTTATCGCCAGCATTAAAAGTCACCGGTGAGTCGTCTGGCGTCAATGATATCCGGCTGTTCCGTGATGCGAGTTCAACGGCAAACCATGTTGGTTTTATGTTGAAAAAAGGCAGCACCACCAACCTGGTCGCATTTTATAACGCCGCTGGCACGGTAACGCCAGGCGAGGTGCTGCCGATTACGCCGATGGATGGCCGTTCCGTGCAGCAGTTTAGCGTGGGGTTAGTGCATAGCACCGGTGACCCGATGCCTGCCACCGGGGTGGTCAACGCAAAAATCACCTTTGCCTTTATCTTCCCATAACGTTGTTGACATGTAGATGTGATGAAAAAATTCAATGTGTTTTTGGGGAACCCTCCCCCCCTTTGGTTTGCTCTGAGCCTGTGTCTGTTGGCCGTCGTACCTGGTGCGCAAGCGGTCGATGTGGTGTTCACCGCGACCTTTCAGGCTCCGACCTGTCAGGTTTCTGCACCGCCTACTCTTGAGTTTGGCTCGGTGCAATCAGCCAGTATCAAACAAGGTGACAGCCTGAATCATCCACTGAATCTGGATATTACGCTATCGCAGTGTGCTGGCTTTATCGGAACAGTCAAAAAGCCGGGGGTCACCGTGACGGGGAATGGCAATGCTGATGCGGGTGACTTCCTGTTTCGCCAACCCACTTCGCAGACCGTGGGTTACGGTGTGCGCATTACCACCGCAACTGGCGCTGTTGTTGCCAACAATACCTTTGTGGCCGCGCCGTTAACCAGCGAAAGCTTTGATGGCGGCAGCACGACGATCCCACTGAAAGCGTCGCTGTCTTGCGGCAATAAGTGCGCCGATGCCAGGGGTGGCATGTTGACGGCCGCCGTTACCTTTAATTTTACCTGGCAGTAAGGGAAGGTTCGTGTGTCTATGATCCGTTCGATTTTACCGTGTGTTTTACTGATATCTAGCCTGTGGAGCAATCCGATGCCGTTGGCGATGGCGGCTGAGACCGAGGGAGGGATTAGCCTCAGCCGTACACGCATTATTTACCTGTCGACGGACAATACGCAGACGCTGACCATACAGAACCAGGGGGCTCGTCCCTATTTGGTTCAGTCTGCCGTTGTGATGTCGGCTGAAGGCCATGAAATGGCCCCATTTATCACCATGCCCCCCCTGTTTCGTCTGGAAGCCAACAGCCAAAACACGCTGCGAATTTTGCGCAAGGGCGATGCGGTCATGCCCGCCGATCGGGAGTCAATATTTTACTTTACCGCGATCGCGATACCGGGATCGGCACAACCCAAAGAGGCCGATACGGGCTCGACGGCGGCGCGCGTTTCCGTGGGGATTCAAAACACCATCAAACTATTTTACCGCCCAGCCGGGTTGGCAATGACAGCCGAGGCGGCTGAAGGACGCTTAACGTTTGATTATCAGGCGGACAAGGTCCTGGTAACTAACCCGACCCCTTATTACCTGACACTATCCCGTCTGATATTTGACGGTACGGAGGTCAAGGTGCGTGAGAGCGTACCGATGATCGCACCGTTTTCGCAGGCGGGTTATACGGTGGTCGGTCCGGTTTATCAGGCGCAGTGGACGGTGATTAATGACTATGGGGGCAATAGCCGTCTGTACAGTGCACCGGTATCCAACGGGGGGGGATCATAATGTTTTGGCAAAAAGTGCCTCTGTGGATGACTGCGCTGTTCGCGGTGTTGCCGTGCCATGCCAACGAGGCTTCGTCATCCGGGATAACGTTGAATCAATTCCGCATTATTTATCCCGCATCGGCGGCAAAAGGTATTACCTGGTCACTGACCAACAACACAAACCGTCCCTATCTGATGCAGTCGTGGGTCCGGCCGATGGATGTTGCCACCGGGTTGCCACTGGCTGAAGACGATACCAAGAAGGCGAAAACGGCAATCCCGCTAATGGTGACGCCACCGCTTGAACGTGTCGAGGCTGGCCAGTCGTTGACCCTGCGTATACGCCTCACCGAACGCACACTACCGCAGGATCGTGAATCGGTGTTTTATCTGTCGGTGAAAGGGATCCCATCGGTGCCGGACAAAAACACCCAGGTTGGCGGGCAAATGGTGGTCGCGGTGGTGAACAACATGAAGCTGTTCTACCGCCCCGAAGGATTACCGGAGGGCGGTGTCGTCACCGCGTCAAGTCAGCTTCGTTTCAGCCAGCGCGGCGATCGGTTGGTGGTCGACAATCCCACGCCATTTTACATCAATTTCAGCCGGGTCACGGTAGGGGGGAAACCCTTGCCAGCAGACGCATTACGTAAATTGGTTCCCCCCAAGGGGCAGCAGAGCTACCCCCTGCCTCGTGGCACCTCGGATTTGGTGGAATGGCAGGTAATCGATGAAGACAGCCAGGCGAGTCCCCTACAGCACCAAGCGTTGTAAGACTGGATAACCAGATAGATCGCGTTGAATAAAAAGCAGAGACTTATGTTGAGTAGATCATTGACCTCCCAAAACCGGCTGCGCCCCCATACGCGGGTTGCCAGCGTGCGTGCTTTCCCGCGTAGAACGCTGTCTCTTTTTATCGTGATGGGGTGTCGAAGCGTATGGGCAGCCGATTATTTTGACCCGGAACTGTTGTCACTCGGGGCAGGCCATTCGGATGTGGACCTGTCTGCCTTTGCCAGTGCGGGGGGGGTCGCCGAAGGGAAGTACCTCGTCACCCTGTTTATCAACCAGCGTGAGGCCGTATCACGGGAGTTGGTGTTCAGTAAAAATGCGCAGGGGAGTGTTGTGCCACAGTTGACACCGGCGTTGTTAGCCGAACTGGGGGTGAACGTTGATCACTTACCTGCGCTGCAGACGTTACCGAAAGATAAACCGGTGGGCGATCTGGCTGCGCTGCTCCCCCAGTCGACGGTCACCTTTGATTTATCGCGCTTGCGGCTGGATATCAGTATCCCACAGGTGGCAATGCAGCCCGGTAAAGATAGCCGGTTTGAGCCTGAAAGGTGGGATGAGGGCATTACGGCACTGTTGCTTAATTACAGCCTCAGTGCCGGTCGTAACGAACAGACAATCAATAACGACAGGCGTACCAATAATAACCTGTTTGCCAACGCCCAACTCGGTGCGAATGCCGGTGCATGGCGTGTACGTAGCACCATTACGCATAGCCATTCTGATGCTGATGGGGGAGATCGCCTGGCGCGTAACCACCGTGACGACACGCGTTTTTCCTCTTCGTATCTGGCGCGTGACATTATTGCCTGGCGCTCCCAATTGACCATGGGTGAAACCAGCACGGGCAGTGAGGTGTTGGATAGTGTGCCGTTTCGTGGTGTACAACTACGCTCCAGTGAACAAATGATGCCGGCGCGTCTGCGTGGATTTGCGCCCCAAATCACGGGCGTTGCCAATAGCAATGCGCGGATCACCGTGCGTCAGAATGGTTACATTGTCTATGAAACGTATGTCGCCCCTGGCCCTTTCGATATCAAAGATCTCTCTCAGGCCGGGATGTCGGGCGATCTCGACGTCACGGTGACCGAGGCGGATGGGAGTATCCACGGTTTTATTGTGCCTTACTCATCGCTGCCGGTGATGTTACGTCCGGGCGCGTTAAAATATGAAGTGACCGTTGGTCAGTACAGCGATGGCAATACGCGGGGCACACGCGACACCAATTTTGCCCTTGGCACCTTGATTTACGGTTTGCCGAAAAACCTGACTCTGTACGGCGGCGGGCTGGTTTCTCACTTTTATACCGCTCTGAGTTTAGGTACCGGCGTCTCTCTGGGGGATATGGGGGCGCTTTCTGCGGATGCCACCTTATCGATGGCGACGTTTGACCAGGGTGAACGGCAGACCGGTGAGTCTTGGCGACTGCGTTACTCTAAAAGTCTGTTGTCTACCGGGACGTCGGTGGATCTGACGGCGTTGCGCTATTCAACACGAAATTTCTATAACTTTACCGAATTCAACGGCATTGGTCGTGCACGGCGTGATGACGATGCGCCGTGGCAACTCGACCGCCGTCAAAGTAGCTTCCAGACTCAGATCACCCAGCAACTGGGCCGTTTTGGCTCGGTCAGCCTACGAGCCAACCGTGATAGCTACTGGGGCTCAAGTAAAACGTTGACCGGTTTATCGGCAGGGTATAACGGCAGCCTGTACGGCATCAGCTACGGGGTGAACTACACCATTGATCGCATGAAGGGGAGTTTCAACTGGCCGGAAAACCGCCAAATTTCGTTCAATATGAGCGTGCCGTTTAGCCTCTTCAGCTATTCATCCGCCTGGAAGAATACCTACGCCAGCAGTCAGGTGACCCATGACAACCGTGGACGAACCCAGAACCAGGTGGGGATGAGTGGTAGCGATCGGGATGGGGCGCTTTCTTATAGCCTGCAGCAAGGGTGGGGTAATCAGGAGCAGGTCAGTAACAGTAATCTGAATATGGCGTATCAGGGCAGTAAAGGTAACGTTGGCGTCGGGTACGCGTATTCCAAAGACTCACGTTCGATGAATGTCAACATGAGCGGTGGCATGGTGGCGCATGCCGAAGGGGTCACTTTGTCGCGTTCGTTAGGCAGTTCGGTGGCGTTGGTTAGCGCCCCGGGCGCTGCCGGCGTAAAACTTTCCAATGGCGGGGGAATAACGGACGGGCGTGGTTATGCGGTGGTGCCTTATCTGTCTGATTATAGCAACAATAGCATCGGGCTTGACCCGAGCACGCTCCCGGACAACGTCGACCTGCCGCTGAACCAGATGTCGGTCTACCCGACCAATGGCGCAGTGGTGAAAGCGAATTTCGCTACCCGTATTGGCTATCAGGTACTCATGACGCTGAACCGCAAGGAGGGGTTAGGTGCGGTCCCGTTTGGCGCAACCGCATCGTTAGTGCACCGCGTGGCACAGGAAGAGACCACCGGTATTGTGGGCGATAACGGCCAGGTTTATCTGGCGGGCTTGCCGCCAACGGGTGAATTGTCTGTTGTGTGGGGTAAAAATGCGGATAAGCAGTGCCGCGTCAGTTTCAATCTTGACGGCCTTGCGCCGACACCACAGATGCCGGTGATCCAGCTAAATGGCGACTGCCGGTAATCGCATGCTGACAGGGCATAGTCTTAATTAACAATCATTCCCGGTGGTCAGGCGGCGAAAATCGCACGCTCTGCCGGGCCAGGAGTCTCCGATGATTCAAGAAACCTTTACGTCCAATGGCGATGCCGACAGCCTGATAACCGGGAACAAGGATGAGCAACTGTTAGACATGGCTTGGGACTGGCTGTGCAGCGCGCGGAAAAATGCCCCGCCGAGCGCAGATATCTGGGATTTGCGTTTGCACTGGCCACAGCAGCGCTGCGGGCTGCTCACGCAACTCAAGGTGGGCCGCTACCGGTTGTCGGCTATGTTGGTTGTTGGGAAAAAAAAACAGGCGATGTGGACAGCACAGGACGCCTTGGTGCTGAAGTGGGTGGCGCTGAAACTTGCCGGGCGTTTGCCACTGCATCCACGCTGCGAACATGTCAAGGGCCATGGGGGAGGGGCAGCCTCTCTGCGGCGGCTAAGCGAGGTCGTACGCAGCGGCGATTACCCGTGGGTGTGCCGCACAGACATTAAAGGCTATTACGGCGCAATACAGAAGCCTTTCTTGCTGGAGCAATTGCGGCAGCAACGGTTAGCACCAGAGGTGTTGTATTTGCTTGAGCAGTATTTGTATTACAGCGTAGAAAGTGGCGGTGAGTTTCATACCCCGGAACGCGGTATCCCGCGCGGCTGTGCGCTAAGCCCGCTTATGGGCGCCTTGCACCTTTGGGCGGTAGACAACCATTTTGCGCGTCAGCCGGGTATCTATTACGCACGTTATATAGATGACTTTGTGATCCTGACGAAAACCCGCTGGCAATTACGGCGGCAAGTTGCAAGCCTTAACCGTTTTTTCAATGATTATGGTTTTCGCCAGCATCCGGATAAAACCTTTATCGGCCGGACAGCCAAAGGATTCGACTGGATGGGGGCACAATTAGGTGCCAGCGGCGTGACGGGGGTAGCCCCGCGCGCGCTGGCTAACCACAGGGCGAAGGTCCGATGGCTTTATGAGCAAACCTGGCTATCGCGTATAACGCGGCAGGCCAAGGTATCGGTGTACCGAGCAAGGTGGATGAGATGGGCGTTAGTTGCCCTGGGGGTACATGTCGGTGGCGCTGGCGCCATCCCCGTAGGTATCGGCCTCTCTCCGGAACTGGGCACCATCCGATTTTCCGATAAGGGTGGGAGCATCGGGGAACTGGGGCGGTCGCCGTCCGGCACCGCGGTCGTGACGGGCGGCGTCATCTACCTTGGACCAAAGCCGCCTCAGTTCGTCTACTGCTCCGCCACTCCACCCGATGGTGGGGGGGGATTTCCAACCGCCGAAATCGACGGGTACCGCGGGATGACCATCGCCCCCGGCGCTATCCTCGTAGTCTCGGGGACGATCGCGGCCACCGTAGCATGGGACTGGCGCGCTACAGGAGGCCGGTGGGCTAATACCTCGGGCCATGAGGCTTTCGCCACGCTAAACGACAAGGGGGTCGTCGTCTCTGCTTCCTACGTCGCTCCTGGTGGATACGTATGTGTCGGGAACGAACCGACATCCCCGTCCCTCGAGTATGCCCGCTTTACGACCAGTTCCCGTGTGGTTGACCTGTCCTACCGCATTTATGTTAAACCGGGTGCAGCCCCGTTTTCCAAGTCTTTGATGTTGCAGTATGACTCAATAAATGGCCCCTATACATACCGTATGTTCACCGTGTCGTATCACCCCGCGGCCTGCACCGTGTCGACACCGGGGTCGGTCGTGTTCGGGGATGTTGGGTTAGGCAATGTGCGGCCGATCCGCGAGGATGTGAAGGTCACCTGCACGGGGGGGGGGCAAAACCTAGCCCTCACCATCAGGGCGACGTCGCCCGCACCTTCACCGGGAGCCCTAGGCACTCTTCTAACCAATGACGCGTCCGGTGCTCGTGTTGGTGTCGTGTCTGGATACTGGGGGACGTCTTCCGATGCGAATTGCGGCGCTTCGCCGACCGCCCTGTATACGGACGGTCGAGGCTCTGTTATCGACCCCACGTTCCCTGCGAGCTCGGGGGGGACAACACGAACTTATCCCATAACCTGGACCCTGTGCCCTGACCGGGGGGCTGTGCCCGGTGTTGCGAGCGGCCGGGTGTCTCTGGAAGTAACCTGGTAACGGCGGAAAAGTTGATGCAGGGGCTGAATGCAGTTATTGAGGCATTTTCCCGCCCTTAGGTATATTCATTCCCAGTAGGGGCGCGGCTTGCTGCGCCCCTTGATATAAGCCTACAACTGTAGTCCCGCACCTACAGTAATTACCAATCCCTCTCATATCTTCGAAACGATGCCTGTTCTAATATCCTTATCAAGTTTTGCGGCGAACGTAGCGTTCAAATAATAACGCTATTTATGCTGCCTGATATCGCGAATTTAATTCTTGATTAATAGGTCTCTCTTAAAAGGTTATTATTATGAACAAGGCAAATAACACTCCAACTTATAATGAAAATGATGATGTTTACGCGTCAGTAGATTTAGCGGGTGAATTACCTAAGTCAACCTTCCCCATTACCGAGCGTAATCCGCGTAACGTCTTTAATGCTATCCGCGATGAACTGATGTTGGACGGTAATTCCCGCCAAAACCTGGCGACGTTCTGCCAGACCTGGGTGGATGACGAAATTCGTGAACTGATGGATCTGTCTATCGACAAGAACATGATCGATAAAGACGAATATCCGCAAACGGCCGAAATTGAAGCCCGCTGCGTCAGAATGCTGGCCGACCTGTGGAATTCGCCAACGCCGGAAAGCACCCTTGGCTGTTCAACTATTGGTTCCTCAGAAGCCGCCATGCTGGGTGGGCTGGCGCTGAAATGGCAGTGGCGCAAAAAGCGTGCCGAGCAGGGGTTGCCTAGCGATAAACCGAACCTGATTTGTGGCCCGGTGCAGATCTGCTGGCACAAGTTTGCTCGTTACTTTGACGTAGAGCTGCGTGAAATCCCGCTGGAAGGCGATCGTCTGATCATGAACGCGGAAGAAGTGCTCAAGCGCGTTGACGAAAACACCATCGGTGTCGTGCCAACGCTGGGCGTGACGTTCACCTGCCAGTACGAGCCGGTGAAAGAGGTCAGTGATGCGCTGGATCGCTTGCAGCAGGAAACCGGTCTGGATATTCCGATGCACATCGATGGTGCCAGCGGTGCTTTCCTGGCTCCATTCTGCTCGCCAGAACTGGAGTGGGACTTCCGTCTGCCACGGGTGAAATCCATTAACTCATCCGGTCATAAATTTGGTTTGGCGCCGTTGGGTGCTGGCTGGGTAGTATGGCGTGAAGCGGCTGATTTGCCCGAAGAGCTGATTTTCAACGTCAACTATCTTGGTGGCAACATGCCAACCTTCGCACTGAACTTTTCACGCCCCGGTGGCCAGATCGTTGCGCAGTATTACAACTTCCTGCGCCTTGGCCGCGAAGGCTACGCCAAAATTCACAGCGCTTGCTACGCCACGGCTCAGCATTTGGCGGCCGAGATTGGCAAGTTAGGGCCGTTTGAAATCCTGTTTGATGGTGACAGCGATAAAGGCATCCCGGCGCTGGCGTGGAAACTGAAAGACGGCGCGGCGATCGGTGGTTATACCCTTTACGATCTGGCGGAAAAACTGCGTGCTCGCGGTTGGCAGGTTCCGGCCTATTCGATGCCGACACACCGTGAAGATCTGGTTATTCAACGCATTCTGGTGCGCCACGGCGTGAGCTACGACCTCGGTTGCCTGCTGATCGAAGATATCAAAAGGGCGCTGGTTGAATTCGAGAATCACCCTGTCATCAACCCAGTGTCTGCGCAACAAGGCAGCGGGTTCCATCACGGCTAAGGCCACGACTTTATTATTTCGGGGCGGCGTTGATGCCAGCCCCGCTTTTTTCCCCACCAATATTCGCTGGGAAGAGTAACCTCTTCCTGCAGGAGAATCGTTATGGCGAGCACAGAAAAAAGCGCCGCTCCAAAACAATTAACGTTGTTAGGCTTTTTTGCTATTACCGCATCTATGGTGATGGCGGTTTATGAATATCCGACCTTTGCAACATCGGGTTTTTCTCTGATCTTCTTCCTGTTGTTAGGCGGGTTCTTATGGTTTATTCCCGTCGGTCTATGCGCGGCCGAGATGGCGACCGTAAAGGGGTGGCAGGAAGGCGGGGTATTCACCTGGGTGTCTAAAACTCTGGGTGAGAAATGGGGCTTTGCCGCCATCTCTTTTGGCTATCTGCAAATTGCCATAGGTTTTATCCCTATGCTCTATTTTGTGCTGGGGGCGCTGTCTTATATCCTCAAGTGGCCTGAACTGAACGAAGACCCGATCGTTAAAACCGTCGCTGCATTGATTATCTTGTGGGGATTGGCTTTCACCCAGTTCGGTGGCACCAAAAACACCGCGCGCATTGCCAAGATTGGCTTCTTTGCCGGCATCCTGTTACCGGCGGCTGTCCTGGTGATCCTGTCCGTCAGCTATCTGCATTCTGGTGCGCCGTTGGCCATCGAAATGAACGCCTCTACCTTCTTCCCTGACTTTACCCAAATGGGCACGCTGGTGGTGTTTGTGGCGTTTATCCTGAGCTATATGGGCGTTGAAGCCTCGGCGACTCACGTCAACGAGATGAAAAACCCAGGCCGGGATTACCCGCTTGCCATGCTGTTGCTGATGGTTGCGGCCATTTGTTTAAGCTCTGTCGGCGGGCTTTCTATCGCAGCGGTGATCCCACATGGTGAAATCAACCTTTCTGCGGGGGTAATGCAAACCTTCAGCGTGTTGATCTCGCACTTCGGTCCGCAGTTTGAATGGGCTGTTCGCGTCATTGCCGCACTGCTGCTGTTGGGCGTGCTGGCAGAAATTGCCGCCTGGATTGTTGGGCCGTCTCGCGGCATGCTGGTTACCGCACAACAAGGGATCTTGCCTGCTCGCTTTGCCAAAATGAACAAGAATGGTGTGCCTGTCGTACTGGTGATTTCTCAGTTGGTGATTACCTCGATTGCGCTGATTGTCCTGACCAACACCGGGGGTGGCAATAACATGTCCTTCCTGATTGCGCTGGCGTTGACCGTGGTGATCTACCTGTGCAGCTATTTCCTGCTGTTCCTGGGCTACATCAAACTGGTACGCAAACAGCCGGAAAACGAACGTGTCTTCAATATTCCGGGTGGCAAAATGGTCAAGCTTGCCGTGGCTACTATTGGTTTGCTGATCTCTGCGGTTGCCTTTGTGGTTTCGTTCTTCCCGCCTTCAGGTCTGGCCGGGGTAGAAGCCAACCATATGTATGTGACTATGCTGGTGGTGTGTTTCCTGGTGGTTGTGGCTATTCCGTTCATTATCTATGCGCTGCATGATAAACGCTTGAAGGCGACCAACCTCAAGCTGGTGCCTGTAAGCACGGATTCTGCGCCAGAAGGGCACTTCTTTATCCACCCGCGTGCACGCTCCGCGCACCATATTTTTGTCGATGATAAGCAAGTGCATTAATCATTATTTGACCAAGCACTGAATCACCAGGCAGGTTGCGGTGGGTAATAACCCACTTCAATCTGCTTTTTTCGTTTAAGGGGGGCGAAACATGCTGCAAATTGCTTCCTGCACCGGACTCCAACCCTCTCCCTTTGGGAGAGGGTCATTATTTTCGCCTGATTGAACGCCCAGTCATTGACCAATGACAAGGCGGCACCGTTGTCAGCCTCTTTATAATCAGGCCCGTTTGTCTTCTCACTGGTGTAGACCCATGGCTTATCAACTGAATCTTAACTGGCCCGAATTTTTAGAAAAATACTGGCAAAAACAACCTGTGGTATTAAAAAATGCCTTCCCGAACTTTATCGATCCGATCACGCCGGACGAGTTGGCCGGTCTGGCGATGGAGGTTGAGGTAGACAGCCGTCTGGTCAGCCAAACCAATGGCCAATGGCAGGCCAGCCACGGGCCGTTCGAGCATTTTGATAACCTGGGAGAAACCGGTTGGTCGCTGCTGGCCCAGGCGGTTAACCATTGGCATGCCCCGTCAGCGGAGTTGGTGACCCCGTTCCGCGTGTTACCGGATTGGCGGTTGGACGATCTGATGATCTCCTTCTCGGTACCTGGCGGCGGCGTAGGGCCACATATCGATCAGTACGACGTATTCATCATTCAGGGGATGGGGAGCCGCCGCTGGCGTGTCGGTGACAAACTGCCGTTGAAGCAGTTTTGCCCGCATCCGGCGCTGCTGCACGTGGAACCTTTCGAGCCGATTATCGATGAAGATCTGGAACCGGGCGATATCTTGTATATTCCGCCGGGCTTCCCGCACGACGGCTTTACCCACCAAACCGCGCTTAACTACTCCGTTGGCTTCCGTGGCCCTAACGGCAGGGACCTCATCAGCAGCTTTGCGGACTATGCGCTGGAAAACGATCTCGGGGGCGAGCACTACAGCGATCCTGATTTAACCTGCCGGGAACACCCTGGCCGGGTTGAAGAATATGAGCTTGATCGCCTGCGCAGCATGATGGCCGAGATGATTAATCAGCCGGAAGATTTTAAACAGTGGTTTGGTCGCTTCGTGACCACGCCACGCCACGAGTTGGATATTGCCCCAGCGCAACCGCCTTACGAACAGGATGAGGTTATCGAAGCGTTGATGGACGGTGCCGTCCTGACCCGCCTGAGTGGCCTAAGAGTGCTGGAGGTGGGAGGCAGCTTCTTTATCAACAGCGAACGCTTGGATACCGTCGAGCCTAAAGCCGCCGATGCCCTATGCCGTTACACCATAGTTGGCAAAAAAGAACTGGGTAGCGCGCTGCAAAACCCGGCGTTCGTTGCCGAGTTAACCGGACTGGTTAATCAGGGGTACTGGTTCTTCGACGAGTAAGCGTGCTACTAAATTCGCAACGGACAGTATGCATAGATTTCCCCTAGGCAACGGCGTAAGCCGTTGCCTAGGACGTTAATTAATCTACCAACACCCGCTTATTGGTCGCGCCCCACAGGATCGACATCTCGGTAAACAACGCCCCGCTAATGTCTTCGACTTCGGTTGCAGTAATTTCGGCATTACCCTGCTTGCCGAAAAACACCACCTCATCACCAGGAATGACGCCTTTCACATCGGTTACATCCACCATTACGGTGTTCATCGAGGTTTTACCCACCACCGGCACCCGTTGCCCCTGGATCAGTACATGACCGGCATTGCTGAACACTCGGCGATAGCCGTCTGCATAGCCCACCGGGATATTGGCCAACACCGAATCACGTTTCAGCGTGTAGGTGCGATCGTAACCGACGGTATTGCCTTTAGGGTAATGGTTGAGCGCCGCGATGGATGACTTGAAGGTCATCACGCGTTTATAGTCGTTACTGGCAATGGTATCGCCATAAAACACCCCGCCAACGCGCACCATATCAAGCCAGGACTCCGGCACGGTGAGGGTAGCGAAGGTATTGGCAACGTGTAAGGTCACGTCGCTGCGTTTGATCCCGGTAATGTCTAGCACCTGCTGGGATTGAACCTTGAAGCGGGCGAGATCCTTGCGCACCGCTGCCGCATCTTCCTCAGGATAGTGGGACATGATGCCGACCATTTTCAGATGGGGTAGTGCTGAGATAGCCTTGGCTTCGGCCAATCCGGCGCGATCGCCGACTTCCAGACCGTTACGTGACATGCCGCCAGAGTTCAATGCCAAATGGAAACGTAGTGTTTTGCCCTGCTGAGCGGCAATGGCATCCAGGCGCTTCGCCATTTCCAGATTACCGATCAGCTCTTCGGTGTCATAGTCGGTAGCCTGGCGCATCTCTGCTTCCGTAGCATTGCGCACGCGCATCAGGCGGCCTTTAAAGCCGAGTTCGCGCACGGTTTGCAGCTCTTGATTACTGGCCACGCCAATGCACTGTACGTGATTCTTGATCATCACGGGTGCTACCAGCGAAAGGTCGTGCCCATAGGCATCCCCTTTCAAAATGGCGCAAAGGGTCGTTTTATCGCCCAACAGTTGCTGAATTTTGTGGGTGTTATATTCCAGCGCGCTTTGTGAGATTTCCAACCGGGCATTGCTTACCACCGTCGGTGAACTTTTAACCGTAGCGGTGAGGGAATGAGTGGGGTTGGTCGCAGTGGGTTGATGGCAAGCCACCAACGTTAATATCGGTATCAAGACTAAATGGCGTAAATGTAGCGGCATATTCCCTTCCTGGTGAAATAAAAAATAGTTTTTATCGGCCTCAGTCAGTTTTTATATCTGATTTGACGGCGGGTGTGGCTGAGCGATCAGCGGCATTCAATAAATGATAAAAGTTACTTTTTGTCAAATTTATTAATAAGCTACAGAGGAGGGGGTAATAAATGTAGCTATTTGGTTAA